>RFMS01000082.1 GCA_009927575.1 Actinomycetota bacterium | reverse complement strand
TTCTCCAGGAAACGATCCTGCGGCAGCAATGCGTTACACCGAAGCTCGTTTGGCACCACTCGCGATGGAAATTATGCGCGATATCGATGAAGACACAGTTGATTTCATTCCTAACTACGACGGTCGCTCACAAGAACCGGTAGTACTACCAAGTCGATTCCCCAATCTCCTAGTTAATGGATCTGCAGGTATCGCGGTAGGAATGGCGACAAATATCCCACCGCATAACCTCCGTGAAATTTGTAGCGCTGTTCAATGGTCGCTTGATAACCCAGAAGCAAAACCAGAAGAAGCGCTCGAAGCGATGTTGGGGTTAGTAAAAGGCCCTGATTTCCCAACTCGTGGCCTCATAGTTGGTCGAAAAGGAATTGAAGAGGCGTATCGAACTGGGCGTGGATCGATCACAATGCGCGCAGTTATTGAAGTCGAAGAAATTAATAAACGTACATGTCTTGTTGTCACTGAACTTCCTTATCAAGTTAACCCAGATAACCTCGCGCTAAAAATCGCCGAACTTGTCAAAGATGGAAAGATCAAAGGCATCGCTGATGTTCGCGACGAAGGTAATGAGCGTCTTGGACAACGTCTAGTCATTGTTTTACGAAATGACGCTGTCGCAAAAGTAGTCATCAACAATCTTTACAAGCAAACTCAATTACAAGATTCATTCGGTGCAAATATGCTCGCTCTTGTCGATGGCGTGCCACGAACACTTCGACTTGATGAATTCGTTCGTTACTACATCGAACATCAGATTGAAGTTATCGTTCGACGAACAAAATACCGTTTGGCTGAAAAGGAAAAACGCGCACATATTCTCAGTGGCTATCTCAAAGCCCTTGATGCACTTGATGCTGTTATTGCGTTAATTCGTAAGTCAGCAGATTCCGAAGAAGCTCGTGCTGGTCTAATGAAACTTCTTGGTGTAGATGAAATCCAAGCGAACGCAATTCTTGATATGCAACTTCGACGCTTAGCAGCGCTCGAACGTCAGAAAATTATTGATGAGTACAACGAGTTGATGGCTGATATTAAAGAGTTAACAGCAATCCTTAAGAGCCCGGTAAAACAGCGTGAAATCATCAAATCAGAACTTCATGATGTTGCAGAGAAGTATGGCGATGATCGTCGAACTCAAATTGTTGCCGGCGATACAGATATGTCAGTGGAAGATCTGATTCCAGATCAAGATGTTGTCGTGACAATTACTCGCGGCGGATATTCAAAGCGCACAAAAGCAGATCTCTACCGAGCACAAAAACGCGGTGGTAAAGGCGTCAAAGGCGCAGCGCTAAAACAAGATGACATCGTTGAACACTTCTTCACCGCATCAACACACGATTGGTTGTTATTCCTCACCAATCAAGGTCGGGTATACCGAGCAAAAGTGCACGAATTACCAGACGCTGGTCGTGATGCACGAGGTCAACATGTTGCCAATTTATTAGCGTTCAAACCTGACGAAACTATCGCTTCGGTTATCGCAATTAAGGATTACCAATCTCTGCCTTATTTAGTAATTGCTACTCGTGGTGGAATTGTGAAGAAGAGCGCGCTCACTGAATACGATTCAAATCGAACTGGTGGACTTATTGCTATTTCACTGAAAGACGGTGATGAAGTTGTTTCTGCCTCAGCGATTACTAGTACAGACGAGTTGTTATTGATTTCAAAGAAAGGTATGTCACTTCGGTTTACAGCAGACGACGAATCGCTTCGACCAATGGGTAGATCAGCGACAGGTGTCATCGGAATGAAGTTCCGTAAAGACGATGAACTTTTAACAATGTCTGCGATCTCGCAAAATGACGATGGTACAAAGAAAGATCCTGAGAAGTTTGTGTTAACTGCAACCGATGGCGGATTTGGTAAACGAACTTCACTTAACGAATATCGATCACAAGGACGCGGTGGAATTGGTGTTAAAGCAGCGAAGATTGATGAGAACTCACGAGGAGTTTTAGTTGGTGCGATTGTTGTCAGCGAGAGCGATGAAATTCTTGCGATTACATCAAGTGGCAGCGTTATTCGAACTGATGTAGAACAAGTGCGCGAAACTGGACGCGACACAATGGGAGTTCGCTTGGTCAATCTCGACGACGGCATCACTGTCGTCTCGCTTGCGAAAGTAAGCGACGAATAACTCCGCTTTCCCGCTGAAATTGGTCGTGGCGAGGAGTTCAGGTAGCCTTGCGCCTCGCTCTACTAGGTCCCACGTGATCTTTCTAAAGGTGATTAGAACGGTCACACGAAGGACCATAAGGAAGGGCCTATAGCTCAGCCTGGTTAGAGCGCTTCCCTGATAAGGAAGAGGTCGGTGGTTCAAGTCCACCTAGGCCCACCAGTTTGTTGGTGAATGTGTTTCACTGACAAACTTACAACTGAATATCCGATTCATTTCGGGGACTTAGCTCAATTGGTAGAGCACCTGCTTTGCAAGCAGGGGGTTAGGGGTTCAATTCCCCTAGTCTCCACAAGTTTTAACTCTCTTCCGTAGAAATTTTTTTAATTCATTCTTCTTTTCACTTTTAAGTTCTATGTTTCATTTAAACTTTTCTCATGACATTTAATGGCTTGAATTTAGTTGGAGTTCTAATTGCTTCTGTAGTTTCGATTGTTAGCGGTGCAATCTGGTTTGGACCTAAAACTTTCTATCCAATCTGGATGAAAGCTCGCGGGAATGAAACTGGTCGACTTCAAAACAATCCGAATCCAGGAGTTCTTTTCGGCGGAACTTTTGTTTCGGTTCTTATTCAAACTTTGTCACTCGGATTAATGATTAATTCGTTGCAAGCGCATCTTCCAGAATTTGGCGTTATTGATGGCGCAGGAGTAGGGCTTGTATTAGGTGTTGGAATTGCAATGTTCGCCTCACTACCTCATCGACTATTTGGTGGTGAAAATTTCAAAACCTGGATGATTGAAACCTTGAATGATTCACTTAATCTCATGATTGCGGGAGCAATAATTGCGGCGCTCAACTAGAGCGTTTATTCATGTTGAATATTCTGAATTCTTTTGTTAAGTTCGCATAATGACCACATACACACAAGCAACGCTTCACACCACAAAAGGTGACATCGTCATCGAACTCTTCCCAAATCACGCGCCAAAAACAGTGGCAAACTTTGTAGAACTTGCCAGCGGCGCACGGGAATGGGTTGATCCACGAACCGGTGAGAAGACCACTGCAAATTTGTATGACGGCACTATTTTTCACCGCGTAATCAAAGACTTCATGATTCAAGGTGGCGACCCACTTGGTAAGGGCACTGGTGGACCAGGTTATAAGTTCGCCGATGAATTCCATCCAGAGTTGTCATTTGATCGCCCATATTTGCTAGCGATGGCAAATGCTGGGCCAGGAACAAACGGTTCTCAATTCTTCATTACTGTCGTGCCAACAACATGGCTCAACCGAAAGCACAGCATTTTCGGTGAAGTAAAGGATGAGGCGAGCCAGAAAGTTGTCGATGCAATTGCTACCTGCAAAACTGGAGCACAAGATCGACCAATAGAGGCGATTAAGATCAATTCAGTTTCACTTAAGTAACTACAGTTATACGCATCAAGTGAAACAAAGAAGTTCGATAACAAATTATCTAATTATTGCTATTTGTGCGAGCTACTTAATTCAACTTCTCGTTCCAAGTTATGAAAGTAACTTCTTGCTCTATCGAGCAGGAATTGAATCGGGTGAGTACTACCGATTACTGACAGTTGCTCTACTCCACGGTGGGCTTCTTCACTTGGGATTCAATATGTACTCACTGCACCTTTTAGGAACGCCAGTTGAAAATTTTTATGGTCGCGGTCGATACATCACCATTTTGTTAATCTCACAACTTGCCGCATCCTGTGCGTCAATTTTTCTTAATGCAGCAAATGTGTATTCGATCGGAGCATCCGGCGCGATCTTTGGATTATTTGGTGCTTTGGCAGTTTCGGGACGAGCAATGGGAGTTGATTTCCGAAGTATTGGAACAATCATTCTTCTCAATTTTGCGTTGGGATTTATGGTGAGTGGAATTGATTGGCACGCGCATCTCGGCGGGCTAATCGGCGGCGCTGCCGCAACGTGGGCGTTGAAGAGCTTTCGCAGGCGCTATTAGTTATCCACAGGTTTATCCACGGTGTGGAGAATTACACCGCTGTAATTTATATAAGAGGTATAGCGGCTATCGCCACTTGGTGGCGAGTGAGAAGCCAACGCCGATGAAGGCGAAACCAACCAACATGTTCCAAGCGCCTATACCCGGAATTGGATAGAGGGTTTGGGAGACATAAAAGACCACAATCCAGAGAAGTCCGAGGAGGAATGCGCCGACCATAACCGGTGCCAACCAACTTGGGCTCTCAAGCTCTTCATTTTCGTGCTCAAGGACTTCAGCTGGAACGTACGTACTCTTCTTCTTGCGGACCTTTGATTTAGGCATGGGTGGAAGATACACGAAACTTCATAATCCAGAAAGATAGCGCGGAGATCACGAGATGGTGAACAGGAGGTTGGATGCGGATCCTTGTTGTAAATAATTTCGACTCGTTCGTTTTCAATCTTGTTGACTACTTACGTCATCTTGGCGCCGAATGCGATGTTGTCAATAACAACACAATTGATCTAGAAAGTCTTGATAGTTATGACGGAGTTTTAATTTCACCTGGCCCAGGTACTCCCGAAGAAGCTGGCTTAAGTATTGATGTGGTTAAACGATGTGGCGAAATAAAGAAACCGCTTCTGGGAGTTTGTTTAGGTCATCAAGCAATTGCCGTTGCGCATGGTGGCGTTGTAGCACGTGCATCAGAATTACTTCATGGCAAAACTTCTGTGATGGTTCATGATCAACAAGGAATTTTAGATTTAATCCCAACGCCATTAACTGTTGGTCGGTACCACTCATTAGTCATCAAAGAAATACCAGAAAACTTTATTGTTAATGGCAGAACCGAATCAGGAGTGATTATGGCAATCACTCATAAAACTCTGCCGATTTCTGGTCTGCAATTTCATCCAGAATCTGTGTTGACAGAACACGGGTATCAAATCTTGGGTAATTGGTTGGTGCAATGTGGAGATAGCCAAGCACGCAATAGATCAGAAGGACTTTCGCCAGTTATAGAACGTGGCTAATTAATTTTGAGTATTAATAGTGATAGTGACAGGACTTCCAATAGTTTTTACAGTGTCAGCATCCGGGGCTTGTGCAATGACCGCACCAAGTGGGAGTGAGGCGTCATACGCTTGCACAATTCGCACTAAGAATCCGGCTTGAGTAAGGATTGTTCGAGCCTGTATTTCAGTAAGCCCAACAAGTGATGGCACCTTTACATTGCCACTTGCGATATCTAAGACCACACCACTTCCTGCAGTAATTGTTGAACCGGGAGACGGATACACCGCAATCACAGTGCCTGGCGTGGAATCTGAGTCAACGGCATTGGTGCGTTGCAGAATCAATCCGGCTTGTGTGAGAAGTGCACGCGCTTCCTCTAAAGATTTACCGACGAGATCAACTGGAACAATCGCATCACCTGGACCATCCGAGAGAGTGAGCGTAACGCTCGATCCTTTTTCAACTCGCGAAGTTGCTAGCGGTAATTGCGCGACGACGCGATCAAACGGAATTCGAGGATCGTGGGCTCGTTTAATAACGATTGTAAAACCTTGCAATAAATTCTTCGCCTCAACTTCAGTCAAACCAACAACATTTGGTAAACCCGCACTTAACGTCGATCCATTTCTAAATACAGTAGTACCAATTGCAAAACTACCGATGGCAAGTGCAGCAACAAGGCTAATGATGAGCCCACGAGTAGAACGTTTGCGCTTAGGGAGTTCGCGAGTGATTGCTTCACCGCGTGATAGCCGCTTGAGATCATCGAGCATTGACAGCGCATCTTGGTAGCGATCTTTAGGGTTTTTAGCGAGCGCGATAGATATGAAGTTATCTACTTCAGTAGATAACGTTGGAAGAACTTGTGAAGGTGGAACGACGGGTGCAGAGACATGTTGATATGCAATCGCAACTGGTGTGTCACCAGTGAATGGCGCTTTACCAGTAATTAATTCATAGAACACACAACCAACTGAATACAAGTCACTACGTGAATCAGATTGATCGCCAGTAGCTTGCTCAGGTGAAAGATATTGAGCAGTACCGATAACGTTCCACGTGTTTGTCATCGTTGCACCAATATCATCGAGCGCGCGGGCAATACCAAAATCCATCACTTTTACTGCGCCAGATTCAGTGATCATGATATTTCCAGGCTTAATATCGCGATGAATGATGCCGTTGTGATGCGAGTATTGAAGCGCTAAGAGAATGCCTTCTATGATCTCAATTGCTCGGTTAAATGGAAGACGATCGCCACGGTGGAGAATTTCGCGGAGCGTTTGGCCAGCGACATATTCCATAACAATGTAAGGCGTATGTCGACCATTGTCATTGTCTTCGCCGGAATCAAAGACCGCAACGATTCCTGAATGACTTAAACCAGCAGCAGCGAGCGCTTCTTTACGAAAGCGAGCAAGAAATGTTGCATCTTTAGCTAAATCACTCCGTAAAACTTTCACTGCAACTTCGCGCGCTAATCGATTATCGTGGGCGAGATAGACATCAGCCATTCCACCAGTGCCGATCATTTGGTTAAGTTCGTATCGTCCACCTAAGACACGTTCGCGCATTACTGACCCACCATTAAATATTTCATTGTGCGGCACCTAAAAAAGTTTCAGAACTATGAGCGTGGTTTGAAATTTCACCAATAACGACAGTGACGTTATCGGGAGCACCTCGATCATATGCTTTTGCCAGAAGCGAAGTAATTGCACTTGCAATATCACCAGAAGTTAATGAATCACGGATTCATTCTCTGCAACGAGACCTGAAAGTCCATCGCTACACACCAAATAAATATCTCCAAGTTCTGCTGGGTATGAAAGCAAAACAGGTGTGAGTTCGCCTTTACCCATGAGTGCTTGTGTCAGAAAAGATCGTTGTGGATGGTCGGCGATGTCTTCATGAGTAATTCTTCCCTGGTCAAGAAGTTCTTGAATAACTGTGTGGTCAACTGACAATTGGGTGATTTTTTTCTTACGGATTCGATAACACCGTGAATCGCCAATATGTAGCAGTAAAACATTGTCCCCAACGATGGTGACCGATGACAGAGTTGTACCCATTCCCTCTAGCTCTGGTCGAGCAGTAACTTCAGCGTTAATTGCACGATCAATATCTAAAGCAAGGTTAAGAGTAAATCTTCACGAGAATCAATATCAATATCTGCGTTCGTAATAAGGGGTAACTTCGTAGCGAACTCGCGAATCGCGATTCTGGATGCAATTTCGCCACCTACGTGTCCACCCATTCCATCTGCCACTGCGAGCGAATACTGAGAAACAAATCCAGAATCTTCATTACCGTCACGAACTTTTCCGACCGCACTTTCTGCGGCGACTGGCGAGAAAAAATAACGAAGCATCTCATCTGCCGAATTTTTTCCAGACATAGTGGTGAAAGCGTATCGGTGCTAATCTCAACGTATAACGCGT
>RFMS01000136.1 GCA_009927575.1 Actinomycetota bacterium | reverse complement strand
ATGGTTCCACCTGGCTTGAGTTGCCCACTCTTCTCCGCAGCATCGACCATGGCAATTCCCAAGCGATCTTTTACTGTGCTGGTGGGGTTATAGAACTCGAGTTTGGCATAGACGTTTGCGGCAGCACCGTCAGTGACTCGATGAAGTTTGACGAGCGGAGTATTTCCAAATACCTCAGTGATGTTGTTATAAACGTTCATAGTTCTTTCTTTCTCTCTCAAATGAAAACTTGGTGATGATCTACTTTAAAAATATATTTGCGGACTTTCGCCCTGAAATTCAGTGGAAAATTAGCGGCCGAGCAGGTTGCGTAAAATCAGCAACTTGAAGTTGTAGCGCGATGAAAATCGATAACGCGGCGTGATGTGAAGAGCCACTGTTCGATAGTCACCATGGCGAAAATTTTAGCCAAGAGCAAATTAATCGGCGAATTGAGTTGCGTTATTCGTGCCAATGCGAGGTCATTGGGAGGCGACGGTCTTTACCAAATGCCATCCCGGAGACTTTCGGTCCAGGTGGATACTGCCTCCGTTTATATTCGGCGCGATCGACCAAATTAATAATGCGAACAGCTAGTTCGCGATCAAAACCTGCGCGAACTATCGCATCGATGCTGCCATTCTCTTCAACATAGAGCGCAAGGATTCGATCGAGGAGCGGGTATTCGGGCAAGGAATCTGAATCCTTTTGATCTGGTCGAAGTTCGGCGCTCGGCTCTTTGGTAATCGAGCTCTCTGGAATTGGCGGAATTTCACCGCGATCTTTTGCCACCGAGTTTCGCCAACGAGCTAACCGCCAGACATCAACTTTGAAAATGTCTTTAATCGGCGCAAAACCACCAACTGCATCTCCATACAGAGTGGAATATCCAACGGCTAACTCCGACTTATTTCCGGTCGCAAGAATGAGGTGTCCTTCTTGATTAGAAATACCCATCAATGTGGTGCCTCGAACTCGAGCCTGAAGATTCTCTTCCGCCAACCCTTCAAGTCTCATTGAATTCATGTAAGCAGTAACCATCGGTTCGATCGGAAGAATTCGATAATTAATTCCGGTATTGAGCGCCAACTCGGCTGCATCTGCCAATGAGTGCTCCGAGGAATATTTGCTTGGGAGCGCAACCCCATAAACGTTCTTCGCCCCAATCGCATCTGCTGCAATGGTGGCAACTAAAGCCGAATCAATGCCACCCGATAAACCAAGCGCGACCGATGTAAACCCATTTTTGCGAACATAATCTTGCAGACCAAGAACTAACGCCTGCCACACCTCTTCACTATCTTCCAGGCGCGCTGCAATTCCATGTTTGATCCGGTCATATGGTGCATTGGGAATATCGCTGATTAATACATCGGGGTTACTTGTAGAAAGTCGCGCATCAATATCGACCACCATAAGTCCCTCTTCAAATTGCGGCGATCTCGCAATGAGTCCACCTTGCGCATCAACAACTACTGAATCACCATCGAAAACAAGGTCATCTTGACCGCCGCACATATTTACATAGACAAGTGGCGCACCCACTTGCTTTGCACGCTTTTGCACCAACGCTAATCGTTGGTCATCTTTCGCTCGCTCAAACGGACTGCCGTTGGGCACTAATAGGAGTCCAATATTTCGTGTTGCTAGTTCAGCAACCGGTCCACCTTCTTGCCAAATATCTTCACAGATCGCAAACCCAATATCGATGCCACAAATACGAGCTACTAATGATTGAGTGCCTGGGACGAAATTTCGATATTCATCAAAGACGCCGTAATTCGGCAGATGGTGTTTGATGTAGCGAGCTTTTAACTCTCCGGCTTGGATTAGCGCAATGGCATTTTGTGGGCCGTGCTCGGTTCGTCGAGATATCCGACAACGAGAACCATCTGACCAAATTCAGCTTCAGTTATTCGTCGAGCAAGTTCTACCAACGCCTTGCGAGATGCCGTTCTAAATGAGGGGCGAAGTGCAAAATCTTCAACCGGGTATCCCGTCAGCACCATCTCCGGAAAGAGCGCAATATGTGCGCCAGCGTTTTTGGCATGGCGGGCGAACTTAAGAATTAATTCGGAGTTGGAATCGAGCGCGCCAACTGTCGGATTGACTTGTGCCAATCCAATTCGAATCTGGCCAATGCCAGCGTGCGCTTTCACGGCATGTTCAGGCGTCGCATTCACGGTTCAAGAGTAACTCGCAAGTAATAGCCAAATGGGCAATAATTTCTGCTCTATCCCGGGGACCGGTAAGCGGCTTCGAGGAAAGGACCACATGAGTAATTCCAATTCCGCAAAGAGTTCAGCCTCGGGTATTTCCCGCATGACCATTTCCGAGCTCGCAAAATGGAAAGCTGCCAATCAAAATGGGCAATGCTCACTTCTTATGACGCGATGACGGCCGGCATCTTCGAAAGCGCCGGAATTCCGGTACTACTCGTCGGTGATAGCGCTGGAAATAATTTCTTTGGCCACGCAAATACGCTTCCGGTAACTGTCGATGAAATGGTCTCCCTTACTAGCGCAGTCGTTCGTGGAACGTCACAGCCACTCATCGTTGCCGATCTGCCATTTGGATCGTATGAAGTGAGCGCTGAACAAGCACTTGCGACAGGTATTCGATTTATCAAGGAAGCACAGGCGCAGGCGGTAAAACTTGAAGGCGGAGTCCGCGTTGTTGAGCAGATAAAAACGTTGGTGAAATCCGGAATTCCAGTAATGGGCCATCTGGGAATGACACCGCAATCGGTCAATGCAATCGGCGGATTTAAAGTGCAAGGTCGATCAAATCCAGATTCGATTCTCGCTGATGCACTCGCCCTACAAGAGGCAGGGTGCTTTGCCGTAGTTCTCGAGTTGGTCCCTGCAGAGTTGGCAGAGAAAATCACACAAGCACTTCGAATTCCTACTATCGGAATTGGTGCCGGAATTAACTGCGATGCGCAGGTACTCGTTTGGACAGATCTGATGGGATTGACAGAGAAACCACCTCGTTTTGCGAAGGCATATCTCAACCTTCGGGAAGATATGACCAACGCGGTCGCGAAGTGGAAGAGCGACGTAGAATCGGGCACATTCCCGACCGAGAAGGAAACATTTCATTAAATCATTCACTATCGATATCTCCCCGCTAAGGAAATATCGCGATTTTCGCTACCTCTGGTCGGCCGGCCTTGTTACCTATTTCGGCTCGATGATCACCTATGTCACCTTGCCATTTCAGATTAAAGAGCTGACCAACTCCTACGTTGCAGTCGGATTGATGGGCGCAGTTCAACTCATCCCACTAATCGTCTTTGGCCTTTATGGCGGAGTGCTTGCAGATTCGGTCGATCGAAAGAAGATGGTCTGGATAACCGAATTTGGCGCATTAATTGCAACCTTGATTCTCCTGATTAATGCGCTACTTCCTCAGCCTCATTTGATTCTGCTTTATGTTGTCGCAGGCTGCTTTGCTGCACTCAACGGATTGCAACGACCAAGTGCTGACGCGATCTTGCCGCGAATCGTTGGCCAGGAAGATCTTCCCAGTGCCAGCGCGCTCATGAGCCTTCGCTGGCAAGTAGGCGTTATTGGCGGGCCAGCGGTCGGTGGCATCATCATCGCAACATTTGGCGCTGCATCTGGCTATGCCATCGATGTCGCAACTTTTATCGTTGCGCTCTATCTCCTTCTTAAAGTTCGCAATATTCCACCTACAGAGAAAGCAACTCCACCTTCGCTTTCCAGTTTGTTTGAAGGTCTTCGTTATGCGGTCGGTCGGAAAGATTTATTGGGCACTTATTTGGTGGATTTAGCAGCGATGTTCTTTGCCATGCCCAATGCCCTCTTTCCATTCTGGGCAGACCAAGTCGGTGCACCATGGGCGCTGGGATTTTTCTATGCCTCGTCAACGATCGGATCGATTGTGGTGACGCTAACGAGCGGTTGGATAAAGAACTATCCGCATCATGGTCGCGCAATTACTCTTGCAGCTCTCGGCTGGGGCGCTGCCATTGCGCTTGCCGGCACCACTAATTCACTGCCAATAGTGCTCTTATTCCTTACTTTGGCTGGCGCTTCGGACATGGTGAGTGCGCTCTTTAGAGCAGCGATCTGGAATCAATCCATTCCTGATCATTTACGTGGGCGAATGGCTGGAATTGAACTGCTCTCCTACTCCGTCGGTCCACTTGCCGGACAGACTCGGGCCGGTGGAACAGCTGCCCTGACTTCTCTTCGAACATCAGTAATTAGCGGTGGAATTTTATGTATTGGCTTTGTTGCAATCACTGCGGCATTCATTCCAGCATTTCGTCGCTATGACGTCAGAACAAATGAATTTGCCATCGAAGAGGCGAAAAATCGTCAAAATCGAGAAAAAATTTAAAAATATTTTTTTTATTACCCGTAGGTAATTTCGAGTAACTTTTTCCATAAAAATCGACATTCGATGAAAATCGCGATATTTACGCATAAATTCATCAATTTTTTAACAAAAAAATGTACATGAATCATAAAATTCGTCGAAAACGCTGTTCCGACACGCAGGGAGTAATTCACTCAAAATAGTGGAAAGTTTTTGTTAAAACTGTCAGGCTTTGCCTTGAACAGGTTCGGTGACGGATCGAACCATTCTGATAGGAGAACCACGTGGCTGCAAAGCGTCGTAAGAAGGCTGCTGCTAAGGCAGCGCCAAAGCGTCGTCGTAAGAAGGCTGCTGCTAAGGCAGCGCCAAAGCGTCGTCGTCGTAAGAAGGCTGCTGCTAAGAAGGCTGCTCCAAAGCGCCGCCGTAAGAAGGCTGCTGCTAAGGCTGCACCAAAGCGCCGTCGTCGTAAGAAGGCTGCAAAGTAAGCTAAGTCTTACAAAAAAGACCCGGTGCCTAGGCCCCGGGTCTTTTTAATTTACTTACTGATATTTCTAGAAAATCAATTACTCCTCGTTTTTAAATTGTTCACGAAGTTCATCTTGAATATGCCCAAAAATTGCAGCGATATTCTCTTGTTCCTTTGACGATAGCTGATCAACAAATCTCTTTCGAACGCTCGCAACATGACTTGGGGCTGCAGCAACAATCGCTTTCCAGCCTTTCTCGGTCATCACCGCCCAATAACCACGCTTATCTTCTTTGCAGGTTTCCCGCTTAACCCAGCCTGCTTTCTCCATCACTTTCATGCGATGTGAGAGACGAGATTTCGAAACCATTGCTAATTCAGCTAGCTCACTCATACGCATTCGGCGACCAGGTGCATCACTTAACTGGGCAAGAACTTCGTAATCCGCCATCGATAAATCAAAGCCGACTAAATCGGTATCGAGAGCTTCCAGTAATCGACGGGAAGCGATGATGTAAGCGCGCCAGGCTTTCATTTCGCGGGGGTTTAACCAGCGTGGGGAAAGCGCTTTTTTGGCCATTCCCTAAGGGTAGGCGAAAAACGATTTAGTTGAAAGTTGAAATACTTGTTAGGTCGCTCTACTTAATCGATGCGGCGTAGATACTTGCGATCGAACTATCGAGCGCAGCATCAAACTCAGCATCGCTCTGTTGGGCAGTTAACCCTTCAGCAAGAGCGCGGAGAAGCTGGCAATAACGCCAGTGTTCTTCGCCAGTAATTCATTGGCATCATGTCTCGAATAACCACCTGATAGCGCCACGACTCGGAGAATCTTGGGGTGGTTAACCAATTCAAGATAGAGGTTGGCTTCGGTCGGAATGGAGAGCTTGAGCATTACCTGTTGGCCGGCGGGAAGTCGCTCGAGGTTATCGAGAATTGCTGACTTCAAAAGCGCTTCTGCTTGCGCCTTTTGGGGGCTCTTGATATTTACTTCCGGTTCGATAATGGGCATCAGATCTGCTGCCAAAATCGCTTTGCCAATCTCAAACTGTTGATCAACGTTCTTCTTGATGCCAACAGGATTGGCCATATTGATCACCGATCGCATCTTGGTGCCAAATACCCCATGCTTCTTTGCGTTTGCCAAGCGATCTGCCAATTCAGGGATGGGTTTGAGGAGCTGAACGTCGTCAGCTTCATCTGCCAAGCCATTATCAATCTTGAGGAATGGCACAACGCCTTTCTTCTCCCAGAGGTACTCAGCGGTGCCCATGCCATCAATCTGACGGTTCATCGTCATTTCAAAGAGGATTGCACCAAGGATTCGCTCACCAGAGAATGCCGGACTTTTAATGATGCGCGATCGCATGGCATGGATGAGATCAAACATCTCCGCTTCACTCTTATATGCGCTCTCATCGAGACCATAGAGCTTGAGGGCTTTTGGAGTACTTCCACCGCTCTGATCGAGCGCTGCGATAAAACCCTTACCTGAGTGCATTTTTTCACGTTGCTGAGTATTCATAGCACCGAGTTTATTTCGTTGGTCGCGGTTTTCCTAGCGCGATTGGTTTTGGCCATGTCACATTTGCCTCAAGTTCAGTTGCGGCAAGAAGTGGGAAACGAGGGTTTCGTAGCGCAGCTCGCGCGATCATCACCACATCAGCCTTACCTTCGGCAACGATGGATTGCGCAAGTTGTGGCGTTTCAATGTAGCCGACGGTAGAGACGGCAATTCCCACCTCATTCTTAATCCGTTCAGCAAATGGCGTTTGGTAAGCCGGTCCAATCGGAATCTTTGCGTCATGGACTGTGCCACCACTTGAAACATCTATGAGATCAACGCCGAGCGCTTTGAGTTCTTTTGCTAACGCAACCGATTGCTCAATATCCCAGCCATTCTCTGCCCAATCTGTTGCTGAGATTCGAACAGTAAGTGGGAATCCGGCCGGAACATTTGCTCGGATGGAGCCGACAACTTCTTTAATAAAACGAGTTCGGCCGGCAAAATCTCCGCCATAGGAATCGCTACGAAGGTTGCTCAGTGGCGAAAGGAATTGGTGCATCAAATAACCGTGTGCGGCGTGAAGTTCTACAAAATCAAAACCTGCCGAGACTGCGCGAGCTGCTGCCTGGCCAAATGCAGCGACCAACTCTCCAATCTCATCGACTGTTAATTCGCGTGGTTGTGAAAGCCCGTGAAATGTTAATGGGCTCGCCGATACCGCTTCCCAGCCGCCCTCTTCTTCTGTTGCGATCTTGTGGTCGGCCCACGGTTGCATCGTTGATGCTTTTCGTCCGGCGTGGGCTAATTGAATTCCCATCTTGACACCTTGTGAGTGAGCAAAAGCAACAATCGGCTTCAGAGCTTCGACTTGTTCTTGGTTCCACAAACCTGGACATGCAATTGAAATTCGCCCTTCTGGAACAACGCCAGTGGCCTCCATAACGATTGCACCAGCACCACCGGTAGCAAGTGCACCAATATGGGCGTGATGCCACTCGCCTACAACGCCATTAACTGCTTGGTACTGACACATAGGGCTAATCCATAATCGATTTGCGAACGTGACGTTACCTAACGTGATGGGATCAAAGAGATTTGGCATGTGGTGAAGTAAATCTGCGATTAACGCTTAAGTGCAAGCCGGGCTTCGCGACGCTTCTTCTGTTCAGCTGGGTTTGGAACAGGGACCGCGGCGATCAAACGTTGCGTGTAAGGCTCTTTTGCAGACTTCAAAATCTGATCACGATCGCCAATTTCAACAAGAAGTCCATTCTCCATCACAGCGATTCGGTGCGAGAGGATGTCGACGACTGCCAGGTCATGTGAAATGAAGAGACAGGCAAACTTCAACTTCTCTTGAAGATCTTGCAATAGATCGAGGAAGCGGGCTTGAACTGATACGTCAAGGGCGGACGTTGGCTCATCTGCAATTAAAAGATCTGGAGTGAGTGCAAGTGCGCGAGCGATACCTACGCGTTGGCGTTGGCCACCTGAGAGCTCATGCGGATAGCGATTTCGATAGCTACGTGGCAGCTCCACTTGATCAAGCAGATCTTCCACTTTCTTATTGAGTTCATCGCCTTTAGCAATTTTCGCTAAGAAGATTGGTTCGCCGATGCTCTCACCAATGGGTAAACGTGGATTGAGTGAGCTCGCTGGATCTTGGAAAACAATGCCGGTATGGCGTCGAATCGCGAAGAGATCTTTCTGTGTCGCATGGCTAATGTCTTTGCCAACGATTTCAAGTTTTCCTTCTTTGATGGGAAGTAAACCAATCGCTGCGCGACCAACCGTTGTTTTACCCGAACCAGATTCGCCAACGAGGCCAACAATTTCGCCAGGGAAAATCTCTAAATTGAAGTTCTTGACCGCAGTAAAGGCTGGAATTCGACCACGCTTGGGATATTC
>RFMS01000029.1 GCA_009927575.1 Actinomycetota bacterium | reverse complement strand
TTGCCCAGGCGCACCTTCATGATGCGAGAACTCAACGCTGACGCCCATCGCTTCAAGCAGTGTGATTGCTTGCCGACGGAAATCATGGCCAACAACGCTCGGTGTTTGATCGAAGTAACCACCTTGATCAACCGGTATCGGTGAGACACCTTTTTCAGGCGCGTTCTTAAAGAGGAAAAATTCAATCTCCGGATGTGTGTAACAGGTGTAACCCAAATCTGCAGCTTTGTTAAGAGTTCGCTTGAGAACGTAACGAGGATCAGATGGTGATGGCGAACCATCTGGAAGTGCGATGTCGCAGAACATTCGCCCCGCACCTGGCGCTTCAGTTCGCCATGGCAAGACAGAGAATGTTGCTGCATCAGGACGCGCCACCATGTCAGATTCAGTTATTCGTGCAAAACCTTCGATCGCTGAACCATCAAAACCAATTCCTTCATCGAAGGCGTTCTCTAATTCTGGCGGTGAGATTGCAACAGATTTAAGAAAGCCAAGCACATCGGTAAACCAGAGTCGCACAAAGCGGATATTCCGCTCTTCGATTGTTCGAGTAACGAACTCTTCTTGTTTACGTAAGCCATCGGAGGAAGTCATGGCCGACATCCTGCCAAGGCGATGTTTCAGAAATGTTAAATGCTAAAAAATTCCGAAGCGTCCATATTTGTCCGCGCGGGAATGTCCTTGAGAATGACTGAATTTGCTGAAATTACTGCTCGCTCACCCACCGTAACGTTTCCAATCACACGCGCACCTGCACCGATGATGACGTGATCACCGATGGTGGGGTGTCTTTTACCGAGTGCAAATCCACGAGCACCAAGAGTGACATCGTGATAGATCATCACATCATCGCCAATGATTGTAGTTTCACCAATGACAACGCCCATTCCATGATCAATAAAGAATCTACGACCGATCTGCGCAGCAGGATGAATTCGATTCCTGTTGCAGATCTCGCCCAATGTGCACCGACTCGGGCAATCAATTTCAAGCCGTGGTTCCACAGAAAATGATTGATGCGATGTGCCCACATCGCATGAACTCCGGGATAGGCAAGAACAACTTCCAGCGCATTGCGCGCAGCAGGATCGCGCGCAAGCGCTGTATGAATATCTTCTCTTATGCGAGTCAACATTTTTTCTCTGGCACTCTTATTGATCCATGAGATCTTGATAGAGAATTGTTGAAAGATATCGCTCACCAAATGACGGGATGATGACAACAATATTTTTTCCAGCAAATTCTGGACGATTGGCAACTTGTGATGTCGCCCAGAGCGCTGCGCCAGAAGAGATACCTGCCAAGATTCCCTCTTCACTTGCAGCCCGTCGCGCATACTTCACGGCATCTTCTGCGGTTGCATCGAGCACTTCGTTGTAAATCGTTGTATCAAGAACTGGCGGAATGAAGTTTGGTCCAATTCCTTGAATGGGATGGCCACCAGGTTTTCCGCCATTGAGAATTGGTGACGCCGCAGGTTCAACTGCAAATATCTTGATGTTTGGATTCTTCTCTTTGAGATATTGCCCTACGCCGGTGATGGTGCCACCAGTGCCAATACCTGCAACGACGGCATCAACTTTGCCATCAAGATCGCGCCAAATTTCAGTACCGGTTGTTTTGCGGTGAATTTCTGGACCAGCTTGATTTTCAAATTGTCGAACTAACACTGCGCCAGTAGCGCCAATTTCTTCCGCTTTTGCCACAGCACCGCGCATACCTTCGGCTGCCGGGGTGAGGACTAACTCTGCGCCAAATGCGCGAAGGAGAGCGCGACGCTCTTTCGACATTGATTCTGGCATCGTCAAAATAGTTTTGTAGCCGCGCGCTGCGCCGACCATGGCGAGTGCGATTCCAGTATTTCCAGATGTTGCTTCAACG
>RFMS01000129.1 GCA_009927575.1 Actinomycetota bacterium | reverse complement strand
CCTGCGCTTAGTGTTCCTGCTGCGACTCGACGTTGAACTGATGGTGGCAAATTAAGTAATCGAAGTGTGTTACTTATGAGTGGTCGGCTTCGACCAAGTTTTGCTGCGAGTTGGTCGTGGGTATAACCAAAATCGTTGAGGAGTTGGTTATATGCCGCTGCTTCTTCGAGTGCGTTGAGTTCGCTTCGATGGATATTTTCAAGTAACGCTTCGCGAAGTAATTCGTTATCTGGAGTTTGTCGGATGATGACGGGAATTGTTGTTAAACCAGCGAGTTTGGCTGCTCTAGTACGACGTTCACCCATGATTAATTCGTAACGATCACCTTTTTTACGAACTACTGGTGGTTGTAAGACACCAACTTCTTTAATAGATGCAGTTAGTTCTGCAAGTTGATCTTCATTGAAAACTGTTCGTGGTTGTTTTGGATTGGGATCAATGAGTGAGAGTGCTACTTCATCGCGATCTGCGACAACTGTTTCAGTTCCAACTGCTTTGATTGATGTTGGAATTAATGAATCAAGATTTCTACCAAGGCCACCTTTACGAACTGACATTAACTAATCTCTTTTGCGGTATGGATAACTGCAGCGCCACGGTTTGCGATTTCGCGAGCAACTGCCATATATGTTTGTGCGCCATTTGAAAGTGGATCGTATGTCATCACTGTTTGACCATACGATGGCGCTTCTGAAATTCTTACTGCGCGTGGAATTGGAATATCAATTAATTCATTTGGATAATGTTGTCGAACGTTTGCTGCAACATCATTTGCTAAACGAGTGCGACCATCAAACATTGTTAGCAGAATTGTTGTGAGTCGAATATGTGGGTTGAGATGTTCTTGCACTAAAGACACTGTATGTAATAACAGCGCAAGACCTTCAAGTGAGTAATACTCACATTGAATTGGAATCATTAGCTCTTCCGCAGAAACAAGTGCATTGATTGTTAATAAACCGAGTGATGGTGGACAATCGATAATGACATAATCAATTCGCTCACCGTTGTTTGCGCGCTCTTGTAAAAAATTATTTAACGCTTTCTTTAAACGAACTTCGCGGCCGACCATTGACACTAATTCAACTTCTGCGTTTGCAAGTGATTGCGTTGCAGGTGCGCATTCCAAATGTGGAAATCCATTTACTTTAATAACAACATCGTTCATTGGAAGATCGCGAGTAATAACTTCATACATTCCTGCAACAGCATCGCGATCAATTGAGAATGCAGTACTGGCGTTGCCTTGTGGGTCGAGGTCTATGACGAGGGTTCGAAGGCCACCCATGGCGAGGGCGGCGGCTACGTTGACGGCGGAGGTGGTCTTGCCTACCCCGCCTTTCTGGTTTGCGACTGTGAAGATCCGGGTCTTGATTGGTTTAGGCATCGGCTCTTTGAGGCGGCGAGTGCCAATAACGCGGCTACTTTTTTCGCCAGATGTTTCACGTGGAACGCTCACGTGCGCGAAGTTATCTAACTTTGACCACTTCTACGATTCGGCTGATGGGTATGTCGCCAAGTTTTACCTCGTGGAGCTTACATTCTGCGCCTTTTGGGAGGGTTGTTTGGTCGATTTCAGCCTGAGCAGACTCCCCTTTCATCGCAAGAAGCGATCCGCCTGGCTTAATGAGGTGCCATGTTGAAGCGATGAGGCGGTCAAGAGGTGCGACTGCGCGCGCGGTTACATAATCAAAGGTGGTTTTTACGGATTCAGCCTTACCTCGAATGACTTTGGTGGGAAGTTTGAGGTCGGCAACGGTCTCATTGAGGAAGTCCACCCGGCGTTGGAGAGGTTCAATCAAGGTCACCGTTAAATCTGGGCGGGAGAGAGCAATCACAAGACCGGGTAAGCCAGCGCCAGAGCCCACATCTGCAACTGACGCCCCCTCTTTGAAAAGGGTTGTAAGTGGGATGCAGTTTTCAATATGGCGTTCCCAAATACGAGGGGCTTCGGCGGGGCCGATTAAGCCTCGTTCAATCCCCTTGGTTCGAAGGGTTTCGGCATAACGCTCGAAAGTTTCACGTGAAACGGTCAAGCGGGAAGGACCACCACGCAACGATCTGGATCTTCACCCTCGGACTCGCTTGTGAGACCGGTATTTTGAATGGTGTCGTGGATGATCTTGCGTTCAAATGCGTTCATCGGTTCAAGTTTGACCGCTACCCCGGTTGATTTAACTTCTTCAGCGATCTTCAGAGCGAGCTCAGCCAGGCTCGACTTCTTATTTGCTCGGAAACCATCGATATCGAGCATTAGTCGGCTCCGCTCACCTGTTGCGGTTTGAACCGCAAGTCGTGAGAGCTCCTGAAGTGAGTCAAGGACTTCGCCATCTCGACCAACGAGATCTTTAAGGTCGCCGCCTTCGATTGAGAGGGTGGCGCGGTCGTTTTCGACTCCAATTTCAATATCCCCGTCTAGATCGGCGATATCAAGTAAGCCTTCTAAATAATCGGCGGCAACATCGCCCTCTTCTTCGAGGCGTTTTGCTAATGGCTTCTCTTCGCTCATGTTTACTTCGCTCCTTTGTGAGAGTTTCTGTTACTCCAACTGCTATCGGCTATTAAAAGACCTTTTTAGTATATTTAAAGCGTTTTTGCCCTATTTATACCTTTATTCACACCTTTTCTCGTTACTTTCTTCGCTTCTTCTTTTTTGGCTGTTTTCGCTGACCTTTTTGCTCATCGGTAGCTACCGATCCCCCGTTATTTCCTGTTGTTTGATCTGACGAGTTATCAGTTACTTCACCTTTAGCAATCTTCTTTTTTTGTAACTCTTCCCATGCTGGTGAACCAGGTGTTGGGTTTCTTTTAATGACATAGAACTGTTGTCCCCATGTCCAAAGATTTGTTGTCGACCAATAAATTAAAACTCCAACAGGAAAGTTAACACCTGATACAGCGAAAATGATTGGGAAGAGATACAACATAATTTTTTGTTGCTGCAACATCATGTTGTTTGATGTATCCATCTTCGGCATACCTTTTGTCATCAACTGACGTTGGGTAGTAAAAGTTGTTGCCGACATAAACGCAATTAATAAAATCGTGACGATTTTTACTGTTGTGTTTGTTGAACCAAGGAAAGTTTGTGAAATTGGTGCACCAAAAAACTTTGCTCCGGCCGCCGAAACTACATCCGCTTCAGAAAGTATTCCGTGAGCAACTGGTGGGTTCTTTCCAATTCCATTAAGAACAGTGAAAAGCGCAAAGAAAATCGGCGCTTGCGCAAGTATTGGAAAACATGAAGCAAGTGGATTAGTTTTATGTTCCTTATATAACTTCATTAACTCTTCAGATTGTTTCTGGCGATCATCTTTATATTTTGTTTGTATCGCTTTCATGTGTGGTTGCAAAGCTGTAAGCGCTCGCTGACTTTTAATTTGTTTAACAAAAAGTGGAATGAGAATGATTCGAATAAGGACTACAAGTCCAATGATCGCCAAACTCCACGAAACTCCACTGTCTGCTCCAAAAACAGGAGTGAGCGCTTTATGAATACCAACAATTACCGCCGAGACGATGTCGTAGAGAGGATTGAGAATAAAGCCCATTAAATGGCCTCCTGCAGGGTGTTGTTGTGGGTTGGGTTTTTCTTTGTTGGTGGATAGTCAACGCCGCCATGTGACCATGGGTTGCATCGAACAAATCGCCAGAGACCTAGCGCTAAACCTTTTACGCCATGTTCTTTTATTGCAAGAAGTGTGTAGTTCGAACATGATGGGTAATACTTACAACGCGGCGCAAAACTTGGGGAGATCCATTTTTGGTAGAACTGAATAAGAATTTCTAGCGCTTTCATCGCGCACCAACTTCGGAAAGTTTTGATTGCGAAGTTTTTTGATCCGCGAGGCGATGGGAGAGTTTCTCGAAAAGAGTTTTGGTATCGCTTGAGTAATCCTGGGAGTTGTGGAGAGCTCGCACGACCACAAAAGAGTTGTTGGGGAGTAGTTTGATGTTTTCGCGCGAGAGATGACGAAGTTGTCGTGTTACGCGATGGCGTGCAACTGATCCACCAATTGCTCGAGAGACGATAAATCCAATTTTTGGCGCGGCGAGTGTCGGTTCTATAAGCGCGTAACCAGCGAGTGTTTTTGTGGAGACGCGGGCGCCGAGTTGTGTGGTTTTCTTGAAATCAGCGCTGGACGTTAATCGATTATCTGATGCGAGCACGAGCTACGCAGAGATACGAGCGCGACCTTTAGCGCGGCGAGCAGAGAGAACTGCGCGACCACCACGTGTTGCCATGCGAGCACGGAAGCCGTGCTTCTTTGCGCGCCGACGATTGTTCGGCTGGAAAGTGCGCTTTGTCATGATTACTCCTCTTTCTGCTTTCTAAACTTTCGTATTAGTGAATAACTCCCAGGCGGGTCGAATTAGGACCGACCGTTTCCGGGGCCACAGCGGGGGCTAAAGGTAGCCAGTGTGGATAACCACTTGCAATTCGCCCCCAATCGCTCTACGGTGCGCCTCTATCCACAGGCCAGCTCATATTTTGGGGTGGTATCTAGGGATAGAAGGCTCAAGCGGGGGTTTAGACCCCACAGCCTGTGGATAACCGTGTGGATTCTTTTGGAGGGGTAGATGTTGGCATCAGACCAGACAGAAGTAGACCTCCAAGAACTTTGGAACGGGGTTGTTGAACAGGTTTCTGGTGATGCGCCACAACACCGAGCATTTTTAAATCTCACCAAACCTCTAGGTTTAATCAAAAGCGAAGCAGGATCTAACTTACTTTTATCTGCACCGAATGTTTTTGCGAAAGATGTTTTAGAAAGTCGTCTTCGGTCTGTATTGAATGATTCTCTTTCACAGAAAATTGGCGACCGAATCAATATTGCAGTGACGGTCGCAGAGAATATTGAAGTTATTGATGAACCCGGGTTTGATATTGAATTCGATGCAAACGCGCCACGAGTTGGAACTGGTCGCCAAGAGAGCGCTCCGAAATCTTCAGAGCAATCACAATTAAATCCTCGATATATTTTTGAAACGTTTGTTATTGGAGCTTCAAATCGATTTGCCACGCAGCAGCAGTGGCAGTAGCTGAAGCGCCTGCAAAAGCTTATAACCCGCTATTTATTTACGGTGAGTCAGGTTTAGGAAAAACTCATTTGCTTCACGCGATCGGTGCATATGCAAAAGAGTTATATGGCGGGCTTCGAGTTCGCTATGTCTCTTCAGAAGAGTTTACAAATGATTTCATTAACTCAATCCGTGATGACAAAGCCTCTGTCTTCCAACGTCGCTATCGTGATCTTGATGTGTTGTTAGTAGACGACATTCAATTCTTAGAAAATAAAGAGCGAACTCAGGAAGAGTTCTTCCATACTTTTAATACGTTGTATAACGCAAACAAACAAATAGTTATCTCGTCAGATCGCCCACCAAAACAATTAACAACTTTGGAAGATCGTTTACGAAGTCGTTTTGAATGGGGCTTAATTACAGATATCCAACCACCAGAACTTGAAACACGTATTGCGATTTTGCGAAAGAAAGCTGCGCAAGACAAACTCAATGCTCCAGATGATGTGTTGGAATACATCGCAAGTAAAATTTCAACAAATATTCGTGAGTTAGAAGGAGCGCTAATTCGTGTCACGGCGTTTGCTTCACTTAACCGCCAAGGTGTTGATTTAGGCCTTGCAGAGATTGTTTTGAAAGACCTGATTCCTGCAGAAGGTGGGCCGGAAATTACCGGCTCGGCAATCATGGCTCAGACAGCCTCGTACTTCAGTTTGAGCGTTGATGATTTATGTGGAACGTCCCGATCTCGAGTACTTGTTAACGCTCGCCAGATTGCGATGTACCTCTGCCGTGAACTTACTGACCTCTCTCTTCCTAAGATTGGTCAGGCGTTCGGTGGACGAGATCACACAACTGTGATGCATGCAGACCGGAAGATTCGCCAACTTATGGCTGAGCGGAGATCGATTTATAACCAAGTAACTGAATTAACCAACCGAATAAAGCAAGAATCCCGCAGTTAGTGCTGTGGGTAAATTGTGGATAGGTGTGGATAAAAGTAAGTAATTAGGGATAAAGGTGTGAAGGGGTGGTTTTATTAATGAAACTACTGAAAACTATTCACATCTCTTCAACAGAAAGAAGTGAGGTATCAACAAGGTAGGTGGAAAGTAATACGCGGTTGACCTGCGGTTTTCTCTGTTAACCACAGATAAGACGGTTAGTTACTACGAATTACTTTAGATAGAAGGAATGGGTTGTGAGCGAACCTCACGCTTTTTCAAGGTTTTAAAACTACATAAATTTATACAAATAAAAACAAGATCGAAGCAAAAAGTTTTGATTAGAGGAGAAGGTTTACATAATGAAGTTCACAGTAGAGGCTAATGCGCTAGTAGATAGCGTGAATTGGGTATCTCGTAGTTTATCTACTCGGCCAATCATGACTGCGCTACTTGGAATTGTTATTGATGTTAACCAAGATGTCACTCTCTCTGCTTCAGACTTAGAAACATCAGCTAAATCAACTTTCAAAGCAGAAATTAAAGAAACCGGAAAAGTTTTAGTTCCTGGACGGTTGCTTGCAGAAATTGCACGATCTCTTCCCAATAAACCAGTTACTTTTGTGTTGGATAACAATCGAGTTTTAGTAACAGCAGCAAGTTCAAAATTCACACTTCCAACTCTTCCTATAAACGAATATCCGAATTTGCCCACAATGCCAGAAACAACCGGAGCTATCTCAAGTGATGTTTTCGCTACAGCAGTAAACCAAGTAGCAATTGCGGCGGGTAAAGATGACTCCCTCCCAACCCTTACTGGTATTCATGTTGATATCGATAAAGAAACCATCACTTTGGCCGCAACAGATCGATATCGATTAGCGGTTCGAGAAATTCAATGGAGCCCAAATAACCCAGAAATAACAACCTCAGCGTTGTTGCGAGCCCGCACCTTGGCAGATGCCGCCAAATCAGTGGCTGGCGCGAAAGATGTGACCTTAGCGATCGCTCCATCAACATCACACGATCGACTAGTTGGATTTGCTGCACAAACAAAAACAATGACTTCTCGAATGCTTGATGGAACTTTCCCGCCTTACCGTCATTTACTTCCAACCGAGAGCATTGCAAACGCAACGATTGAAGTGAGTGCATTTCTAGATTCCGTGCGACGAGTAGCGCTTGTCACAGATAAAACCGTTCCACTCAGACTTCGTTTTAGTGGTTCATCACTACATCTTGAAGCAGGTGCAGGCGAAGAAGCACAAGCTAATGAAGAATTAGCAATCGATTACATTGGAGATGCAATCGAAATTGCTTTCAACCCAACATTTTTAATGGATGGTCTCCACGCGGTTAACACACCATATGTCAACATCGCGTTTACCGGTTCTAATAAACCTGCAGTTCTCTCTGGAAAAACTGAACGAGATGGCGCGATTAGCGACAACTATCGCTATCTATTAATGCCAATGCGGTACGCCTCTTAACTCTTGTGCGCGTTACTCACCTCTCATTAAAAGATTTTCGCTCTTACTCTGAATTAGAGTTGGAGCTCCAACCAAAACAAACAATTTTCATCGGTGATAACGGCGAAGGCAAAACCAATATCATTGAAGCAATCACTTACCTTTCATTGTTGTCATCTCATCGAGTGGCGAGTGATGCACCGTTAGTAAATTAGGTTCTGAGCGCGCATATATCCGCGCCAGAGTAAACACAGAAGACCGAAGCCAACTTATTGAACTTGAGATAAATTCAAATAAAGCAAACCGTGCAAAAGTTAACAACAACCCAGTTCGTAGCCAACGTGAGATTTTAGGAATTTGCACATCAATAACATTCTCACCAGAAGATTTAGATCTTGTACGAGGTGACCCAAGTGAACGCCGACAATTTCTTGATCATCTAATTATTCAACGAAACCCACGGTTAGCTGGGGTTATTACAGATTATGAACGAGCACTTAAACAACGTAATGCTCTGCTAAAAAGTAGAGCGTCACTCACCGCGCTTGAACCATGGGATAACCACATTCTGACATTCGGAGCCGAAGTAATCGCGGGAAGAATTGATCTCATTAATGAACTCTCACCATTTTTTATCGCCGCATATAAAAATTTAGC
>RFMS01000052.1 GCA_009927575.1 Actinomycetota bacterium | reverse complement strand
TCGAAGCGACCAGTGTTGTGCGAGGCGAACCAAGGTGTCATAAATCGCGCCATCACCATGTGGATGGTAATTACCCATGACATCACCGACGATGCGTGAAGACTTGTAATAACCCTTATCTGGTCGATATCCCGCGTCATACATCGCATAAAGAACGCGGCGATGAACTGGCTTTAAACCGTCACGAATATCAGGAAGTGCGCGTCCCACAATGACTGACATTGCATAATCAAGATACGAACGAGCCATTTCGACTTGTAAGTCGACAGCTTCAACGCGATCTACTTGTGAATTATCCATTAGATATCCAAGAACCGAACATCTTTAGCGTTACGTTGAATAAACGAACGACGTTGTTCTACATCTTCACCCATTAATACCGAGAAGAGATCGTCAGCAGCGGCTGCATCATCGAGTGTTACTCGAATTAAAACTCGGTGTGCTGGATCCATTGTTGTATCCCAAAGTTCTTTAGCAGGCATCTCACCAAGGCCTTTAAAGCGCTGGATTCCATCTTCTTTTGGTAGGCGTTTTCCAGCATCAGTGCCAATTTTGATAAAACCATCTCGTTCTTTATCGGAGAATGCGTATTGCACTGGTTCTTTTCCGCCCCATTTAATTTTGTAAAGAGGCGGTTGTGCTAAATACACAAAACCTTGTTCGATTAAAGGTCGCATAAATCTAAAAAGAAGTGTGAGTAGAAGTGTGCGAATATGTTGGCCATCAACATCGGCATCTGCCATCAAAATAACTTTGTGATATCGAAGTTTGGCGATATCAAAGTCATCGTGTATTCCAGTACCTAGCGCAGTAATTAGCGCTTGTACTTCATTATTTTGGAGAACTCGATCAATTCGCGCTTTCTCTACGTTAAGAATTTTTCCCCGGATTGGAAGCACTGCTTGGTATCGCGAGTCACGACCACCCTTTGTAGAACCGCCAGCGGAGTCTCCTTCAACGATATACAACTCGCATTTCTCAGGTTCAGTCCATTGGCAATCCGCCAATTTTCCTGGCATGCCTCGCCCTTCAAGCAAACCTTTACGGCTACGGGAGAGATCTCGAGCTTTGCGCGCAGCCATACGTGCGCAGCTGCGTCAATACATTTACGGACAACTTCTTTTCCTTCACTCGGATTTCGTTCGAACCATTCTCCGAGCTCATCATTAACGGTTTTTTGTACGAATGATTTCGCTTCAGTATTACCTAATTTTGTTTTGGTTTGGCCTTCAAATTGTGGTTCACCAATTTTGATTGACACAATTGCAGTTAAACCTTCACGGACATCGTCGCCAGTTAATCGATCTTCTTTTTTGCGAATAAATCCCCACTCTTCGCCAAACTTATTTACCAACGAAGTAAGCGCTGTTCTAAAGCCTTCTTCGTGTGTTCCACCTTCTTGAGTATTAATAGTGTTTGCGAAGGTATAGACCGATTCTGAAAATCCAGTGTTCCATTGCATGGCAATCTCTACCGACATCTTGTTCTTTTTATCTTCGGCTTCAAAATCAATAATTGATTTATGTGTTTCACCTTTGGTGAGGTTTAGGTGCTTAACAAAATCTGAAATACCGCCAGGGTAGTTGTATGAAACAAAGAGCGGCTCACCTTTTTCATCAACATGGCCAGTGCGTTCATCTTTCAAAGTAATAGTTAAACCTTTGTTGAGAAACGCCATTTCTCGGAATCGAGTTGAGAGAATTTCAAATGAGAAGTCAGTTGTTTCGAAAATTTCTTTCGATGGCCAAAATGAAACTGTTGTTCCGGTTGCTTCTGTAGCTTTACCTTTTTTTACTGGTGCATCAGGAACACCAAGTTTGTAACTTTGATCCCAGAAAAAACCATCTCGTTGTACAACAACTTCAACAACTTCACTCAAAGCGTTAACGACTGAAATACCAACGCCATGAAGTCCACCGGAAACTGAGTAACCACCGTCACCAAACTTTCCACCGGCATGTAAAACTGTGAGAACGACTTCGAGCGCTGGTTTCTTTTCAATTGGATGCATATCGACAGGAATGCCGCGGCCGTTGTCGATGCAACGAACGCCACCGTTATCTAAAAGTGTTACTTCGATGGTGTCGCAATAGCCAGCAAGCGCTTCATCGACAGAGTTATCTACGACTTCATAAACCAAGTGGTGAAGTCCTCGTTCACCGGTGGAGCCGATATACATTCCGGGACGTTTACGGACAGCTTCTAAACCTTCTAAAACGGTGATTGCGGATGCGTCATAGCGCGCGGAGTTCTTCTCTGAACTCGTTTTAGCAGCCACCTTGAGGAGCCTCTTTCTTATGAGTAAAACTCGGTATATCGAAACCTCGAGCGTTTAACGAGGTTGCACCCTGAAATCCTAGTGGGTTTTTAAATTACTAATAGCCGAAAAAAGCCTTTGGGGGTGGTTTAGCCGAGCGAAAATCTCAAAGGTAGGGTTCCCTACGCGGAGAACTACCCATATGTATCTCTAGGCCCTTTAGATCCTCGGATTGTTCGAAGGCCTCGCTTCCACGAAGGCGCATGAGGTCCCAAGATCACTAGTTCATCAACTAACGCACCAGGTGCGCTGTCACGGATTGTTTTTAAAGGTCGGCCGATATCAGACGAAGTTGTGTTGCCCATGCGGTTGATGTTGTTTGAATTGTGAGTTTTCCTTCCAACAACGTTAGTGGTGATGCATGTTGGGCTACATCGCTTCCGACAATTTTCTCCCACTCACTAAAAAGATTTCCTTCTGCAATACCTTGCTTCCAATCTCGATTTGCAATGACTTCATTAAAAACTGAACTTAAAGGTTGTGGATCGCTGAGGTGAACACGGTCCTCATTCTCAACAATCTTTTTATTGCGTCGTGTTTGAGTTTTAAAAGATTTAAATAGCTCACGTGCAATATCGCGTTTTGGTTGGCTACTCATGTTTCACTACACCATTTTTTACCCGATATTTTT
This sequence comes from Actinomycetota bacterium, assembly GCA_009927575.1. Classification (GTDB taxonomy): domain Bacteria; phylum Actinomycetota; class Actinomycetes; order Nanopelagicales; family Nanopelagicaceae; genus UBA7398. Next base: position 110 of record RFMS01000052.1, on the reverse strand, counting down.
CACCAACAATAGATTGTGGTAGATCACTTTCCACTGCAACTGTTATTAAAGTTTGCTCTGCTTCATTTGCTAATTGCACTAATTTTTCTCGACGTGCTTGATCAAGCTCT
>RFMS01000187.1 GCA_009927575.1 Actinomycetota bacterium | reverse complement strand
CGAATGTGGTTCTGCAACTGCGCAAGCAGGTGGCGACATCCAAAATGACCGGTAGTACGCCTTACGGTAGTAATAACACGTCATTCGGAATCCAAGTGGGAAAATCAAAATTAATAACGCTGGTGAAATTGCTAATCCAAATACAAAAATCTTTCCAAAAGGTTGACCAAAGAGCGAAGCTCCTTCAACGCATGTAGTTGAAAGGCATGGCGAATAGAACGGCGAGATCAGCGGCTCAGCAAAATAATTAGCATTTTCAAAAGCGCGGAACGTTGCATAAATAATGAATGAAACGAGCACAGCAACTGTGATTGCTGGTTGTAACCACCACTTATCGTTTCGTAACGTTCGCTCTTTTATTTGCGCGCGGGCCGAGGAGAAAACTCCAGTCGCCATTACGTCCTCCTGAGAACAAGTAAAACTCCTAAGCGAAGTTTGCTCAACGATTTGAAGTACCGCTAGGTGGCGTATGGGTAGGAGGTTATGAAATCAACCACATGGCGGAGGGCGAGGGATTTGAACCCTCGAAGGTTTCCCTTGCCGGTTTTCAAGACCGGTGCACTCGGCCGCTATGCGAGCCCTCCGTGGGAAAACTTACCTTCACCACGGTACGTGCTCAAAATTCGACTGCTACTACTCGCCTTTTTCTGGCTGATCCAAGTTCGAAAGTGCTGGTTTGAGATAGAGGCGGAATCGAATAGAGACCATATGGATCACAACAATTGCAGCAACGCAGATCACAACAGTTGTATCTGAATTTATTTCAGTCTCGTTGAGCGCAACAAAAAGTGATGAGCCGATTGCAGTTCCGGTTGCATACAGCGGTCCACCAGTAAATATTTGGGGAGTATTTCGCGAAACAACATCTCGAAGTACGCCGCCGCCAACTGCAGTAATAATTCCTAACATCACTGCAACGAGTGCTGAAGAACCAAAGAGAATTGCTTTATATGTTCCGGCAATTGCAAAGAGCGCAGTCGCAATCGAATCTAAAACTGTTACAACCTTCGTATTTTCCCTGACATATTTCCCGTAAATTAAAGCGGCAATTACTGCTGCTAGCGCCGTCAGTAAATATTTATCCTGCATGCCAGATGGGCGTCCAACACCGAGTAATAAATCACGAACGATGCCGCCACCCAATCCAGTCAAAATAGCCATCGCAATGACGCCAACGAGATCAAAACGTTTTTTCACTATTGCAAAGAGTGCGCCTTGGAATGCACCGACGCCGACGCTCGCTAAATCTAACCAGAGTGGAAATATCTGTTGGTTCATGCAGGCAACTCCAATAACTCTTCAAGAACTATCGCAACGCCGTCATCTTGATGTGGCGCTGTTTCAAATTTTGCATATTTCTTTGCGTCCGGATGTCCATCAGCCATCGCCCATGAACGGCCAGCCCATTGCAACATCGAGAAATCATTTGGATTGTCACCAAAGGCAACACAATCATCTGCGGTTAACCCAAGTCGGCCCGCTACTTTTGCCAACGTTTCACCCTTACTTACGCCAAGTGCTGAGATTTCCAAGAGCGATTCGTGCGCATTTGAGTGTGTGATTGTTACTAAATCCCCCACTGTTTTCTTTGCAATTTCCAACATCTCATCGGAGGTAAATTCATAATCAGAACAACGAGCCAAGATTTTCATCATGGGTTCTGTCATTGCGCTCTCAATTCGCTCCACGCCGACATTATCTACACCCACATCCCAGCGAGGGATATAGCGAACTTCTCGATGGAAGACATCTGAGATCTCGCACGCAAATGAAATTGGTGGGATTACTTCACGGAGTCGTTTCACCATTTCTAATTGGTTTGCAACTGGAATAAGCCATTGCTCAAGAATCTTGTGATTTTGGATATCAAAAAGCATTGCGCCGTTTCCACAAATACCATTCCCAAATCCAAAAGCTTCTTTAATTTCTGGCATCCAGCGCGGTGGTCTTCCCGTCACGAAGTAGATGTGAATTCCTAAGTCATGTGCTTTACGAAATACTGCTTTCGTACGATCACTTATTACGCCGTAATGCGCAACAATCGTTCCGTCAAGATCGGTTGCAATAAGTTTTGGTCGACGCCCCACTACGCGCTCACCGGACGGAAAATGTCGGTACCTAAGAAAGCTTGAAGCGCTTGTGGAACTTTTACAGTTCCATCTTGTTGTTGGTGATTTTCAAGTATTGCAACAATCATTCGTGGAATCGCAACCAAAGTTCCATTGAGTGTGGCAATTGGTTTAGTTCCTTCTTCATCTTTCATTCGAATATTAAGGCGGCGTGCTTGAAATTCAGTGCAGTTTGAGGTCGATGTAACTTCTCGATAAGCATTCTGAGTTGGTATCCATGCTTCGCAATCAAATTTGCGCGCGGCGCTCGAACCAAGATCTCCAGAAGCAACATCAATAACTCGGAATGGAACTTCCATTGCCTTAAGGAAATCTTTCTCCCATTCCAATAGTCGTAAATGCTCTTTTTGGGCTTCTTCTGGCTTACAGAACGAGAACATTTCGACTTTATCGAATTGATGAACGCGGATAATTCCGCGCGTATCTTTTCCGTATGTTCCCGCTTCGCGTCGGAAGCATGATGAATAGCCGGAGTAACGCAATGGCAGTTTTTTCGCATCAATGATTTCATCCATGTGATAGGCGGCCAATGGAACTTCGCTTGTGCCAACTAAATAGAAATCATCCTTCTCAAGATGAAAAACATTCTCGGCAGCTTGTCCCAGAAATCCTGTGCCTTCCATTGCTGCCGGCTTCACAAGAACTGGCGGAATCACCGGAATAAAACCATTCTTCGCTGCGCTGGAGATTGCGTAATTGACTAGCGCAAACTCTAGAAGTGCGCCGACGCCAGTGAGGTAGTAAAAACGCGAACCAGAAACTTTCGCGCCTCGCTCAACATCAATTGCGCCGAGCGCTTTTCCGATTTCAACATGATCTTTCGGAGCAAAACCTTCTTTATCAAAATCTCGTGGTGAACCAATCTCTTCAAGGACTTTGAAATCTGCTTCGCCACCCACTGGCGCTGCTGGATCAATCAGGTTTGAGAGGTTCATTAATTCACTTCGCGCGGAGCTCTCTGCTTCACTCTTTTTTGCATCCGCTTCTTTTACTTGAGCCGCAAGAGTTTTTGCTTTCTCTAAAAGTGCAGTTTTTTCATCACCTTTTGCCGCGCCAACCGATTTAGATAACGAATTCTGCTCTGCTCGTACTCTTTCAAACTCGACGATGGCTGCTCGGCGTGCTTCATCTGCAGCGATGACTCGATCCACCAAATCTGCGCTTTCGCCACGAGCGGTTTGAGATTTCTTTACCGCATCAGGGTTTTCGCGAAGTGTTTTGAGATCAATCATGGATGCAAGCCTACCGATTAAATCTTTCTACCTTGTCGAACATCTGCTAACCATGCAGCAGCATCTTTAAATGCAGCATTACTTGTTGCTTGTGGTGTTGTTGGCGCAACTTTATCTTCGCGCGGATACGAACCAAGGAATCGCACATCTTCACAAATTCGTCGAAGCCCCATTAGTGCATCTCCGACTCGATCTTCAGTTACATGACCTTCGATATCAATAATGAAGTGATATGAGCCCAATTCTTTTCCAGTTGGTCTGGATTGAATGAAAGTTAAGTTCACACCACGAACTGCAAACTCAGTGAGAATTTCTAACAACGCGCCTGCATGGTCTGCTCCAATAAAAAGTGCGAGAGTGGTTCGATCATGGCCCGTAAATTCTGGAATAGCTCCTGGTTTGCCGACAAGAACAAATCGCGTTACCGCACCATCATTGTCACCAATATTTTTTGCAACTACTTCTAATGAATAGTGCTCAGCCGCAAATGGTGCAGCTATTGCCGCGTCGAAATGTCCTTCGACAACTCCGTGCGCAGCAGCAGCCGTAGATGAAGTTTCTACAATCTCTGCATCTGGATAATTCTTTGCGATAAATGTTCGACACTGCGCTTCAGCATGTGGATGCGTTGCGATTGATTTGATATTCCGATTTCCTTGTTTAGTCATCAGTGAGAAACTGACCGATAGCGTAGTTTCGCCGAGAACTACGAGCGGTTCGCCAATTGCCAATTCATCAAGTGTTCTCGCGACAACACCTTCGACTGAGTTCTCTATCGGAACAAGCGCTCGCTCACATTTTCCGCTACGTACAGCGTTGAGAGCCGCCGTGACGTTTGCATACGGCGCTAATTGATCGCTCTCTTTGGTGATATTCCGTAACGCTGCCTCAGTAAATGTCCCACTTGGACCTAGGTAGGCATACGTTGTCATTGGTTAAGAATAGCCGAGCACTTTCTTCGCTTGCCCCGGAGTATTTGTGATGATGGCTGTAACGCCATTTTCCGCGCACATTCTCATATCTGCTGGATCATCGACAGTCCACACATAAATTTTCTTCTTCATTCTGCGTAGCCTTTTAAATAGCGATGGATCGTTCTTGAAGAGATCTTTATTGAGTCCATAAACAGGTGCGGGCGAACGAAGCAACTTCACTTGTGTGGCAATTTTCGAGAGAAAGACTGCTGGATATTCTTTTTGTAGCGCCACTCGCGCCATAGCAAAATAACTGAAAGACATGATGTTGATATGAATTCCACTCTCTTTAATATCGTGTTCGCGCGATTTCAAAAGTTTGAGAACTGCGTTCTCTATCGCTCCTCGTGATTTCACTGGATGTTTTGTCTCAATGAGTAGATGTTTTTTATTTCGAATCGAAATGTCGAGAAGTTCATCGAGAAGAATAGGTGCGCCGCGATTGCCTTTGTAGTTAATTTCAAGTGAGAGAAGTTCGGCGGTAGAAGTCTGTGCGACATTGAAGGTTTTATTTGTTAGACGAGATGTGTCGTCGTCATGCCAACAGAAAATTCCGCCATCGCGAGTTAATCGAACATCGCATTCAAAACCATCTGCGTTCTGTTCTATTGCACCGAGGTACGCTTCCCGCGAACCTTCTGCAAAGTCGACGCTAGCGCCACGATGTGCATAAATAAGTGATCTCACGTGCGCGAGAGGGGACTTGAACCCCTACACCCTTGCGAGTACTGGCACCTGAAGCCAGCGCGTCTGCCATTCCGCCACTC
>RFMS01000030.1 GCA_009927575.1 Actinomycetota bacterium | reverse complement strand
TTAGTCGTTGGGAGTTCTGAGAATTCAGTAGGCCAAGTTCGAAACATTACTTTTCGTTCGGGAAGTAGCTCATGGCCGGTGATGTAATAAGAACCTCGTGTAATAAATACAACGGTGTCAATTCCTGGAATATTAGAAATCGAATCGATAATTTCTTGAGTTCCCTTAATACAACCATCGAGTTTGCTCGTGCTAAATCCAGTCGCCACCCCAATAAATGGTGGACAGAGTTGATTTGCAAGCATCAACGTATTAATTCCACGTTTATTGTAGTAATCAGTGATTCCTTGCCACGACGCATGCACGTGTGAATCGCCAGTAAAGACAATCGTGCGACTTCCACCTACATTGTTATAACGGCAGTAGTGGAATTCTGGTTTTTCAATACCAATCAGCTTCAAACAAGAATCATCAGTTCCATCTACTCGATCTAACTGAGAGATATTGATGGCATTTGAAATTCTGGATTGAAATCCGGATGCCTTCTGGATTGCAAACCCGGAAGACCCAAGTACCACCAGTCCAACCACCAACGCACCGACTTTTCGCCATTGATAGCTCTTACCTCGCATCCATAATTCGATGTATCGATAGCAGAGAAATGCCAGGAAAATACTCATCCCAATGGCAACGATTTTCACTGTGATACTTGGGGATTCTCCAAAATAAATAAAGGCATATGAGAGAAAAATCCAGTGCCAGAGATAGAGCGGATAGCTAATCAAACCAATCCATGTAGAAATCGGATTACCGACTATTCGAGATATAAAGGGATTGGCGAATCCAAAAAGAATCAAGCCCGCGCTACCTATTACTCCAATCGTCACAGCACGAAGATTCTGTGATGTAGAAGTTCCTACGATTGCGAAAATAATAAGTAATACTGAAAGAAGTGCTCCTATTTCGGTTACAAATTTGAATTTATTGAGTAATCCCAACATGTCTTTGTGGTGAAGATAAATGAACGCTAATACGGCACCAACGAGCAATTCCCAGAATCTCGGAAATGGGTAATAAAACGCTCGCTCCGGGTCGTTGGCGTGGATCAAATATGCATAAGAAAATGAAGAGAAAAGTAAAATTAAAGTTAGACTTAAAGCAAATCGCCGAAATTTATAAATAATGATCAGAAAAA
>RFMS01000095.1 GCA_009927575.1 Actinomycetota bacterium | reverse complement strand
CCAGCAATTAATTTCTTGCCAAGCGCTTCACCGAATTCGCGCATCGACTCAACCGAAGTTATTTCGCGCAAACTCATGAGGTTAGGTTATCTAATAAGAAAGGGGCTCGGTTTCCCGAGCCCCTTCTCTTGAGCCTTTACTGCTATCTAGTTCCGTACTTCGTGGATATGTATTACTTGTTGTACTTCAACAACGATGGTTGGTAGAACTCATCGGTGTTCATATACGGAACTTTTGCGAGCTGACTTGCTGCACCAGTCCATGTTGGAACTCGGCCAGTGTCAGCTGAAGTTGCAAGCATGCGAACCCAGGTCATCATCTGCTTCTCAGTAAATGATTGGTGACCTACACCTGAAACTGCTGGTGCTCCTGCTAAATCAGGAAGTCCAGCTGCAGTGAACTTGGTGTATGTCTCGGGAGTTAACGCATAGAGAGCCATTGTGTTCCACTTTGGCTTAGAAGGAATGAGCGCTTCTTTTGCTGTTGAGGTACGCGCTGCATCGTATTTCGCTTGCCAAGTTGCAAGGCGAGCTTCATACGCAGCACGGGCATTATCAACATACAACTGGCTATTTCCCGCAAAGACCAGACGATCTGCTTCGTTAGAGAGCAAGATTGTTGGTTTTGTTGATGAATAGGTAATCGCATCAAATGCAGCCGACTTTGCCATCACAGCAGGATCGCCCTTAACGCGTGGTGCAAGTGCTAACACACCAAGCATTGCATTGATTGCATCATCACCAGATAGACCAAGATTGAATCGTCCGGCATCTGCTTCAGAGAGCAGCGCAGAGAAATCAGTCTTGGTGTTGTCATAGAAACCTGCGCCAACAACTTCTGCAAGCGCTTGGCCAGCGAATGTTCCGGTACCAAGTGCTTCACCCATGTTTTCAAGGATGGCAACAGTTGCGTTGATGCTCTGCTCAGGAATTACCGCGCTTGTCGAAATTCCATCCATGTGCGCACTCTTAGTTGGTACTCCAACAAGAAGACCAGTTAAGAGAAGTGCGGAACGTTGTGGGATTCCAGAACCTTTAAGCGCTGCTGGATATTCAAGTCCAGGAGCACCAAGGTTTTGGCTCCACGCAGTAAGAACTGCGGCAGCTTTGCCAAGTTCTTGCAACGCTGCCATATGTCCGGCTACACCTTTTGCACCGAATGCTGCGCAACCTTTAATTGTTGGATCAGCAAAAGATGCTCAGTAGATAGAAGAGGTTACACGCGCTCTGGATATTTGCATTCATGTTAACCAGACCTGCCATCAATCCAGCAGAATCTGCAACATTTGGATATTTCTCCATGAACTTATTTACAACTGGAACGCCGCCTGAAGAGCCATACACCACAACGTGTTTTGTTGTTTTGTATTTTGCCTTTGCTAAATCGATGAGCTCTTTCAACATCTCAACGCCAGCATCGGTATTCCAACCATGAAGTCCGGTAGTCACGCGATCAAATGATGCGATCGCAAAACCAGCACGAAGCATCTGGCATGTGACATCTGCGCTTCGGTTATTGCTGTAAGGAGTGATCTCCTCTACGCCAGCTGGTGGTGTGTAACCAGGATATGGAAATGATGGACGGAATCCATGATTCCAGAAGAAGAAAGTGCCTCCGAATTTAGCTGGCACTTTCATGACATACGCAGCGCCATTTGAAAGTTTTCCGGTAACTGTTTGTACACCAGATGGCGTTGCGCAAGTAGCTGCGGAGTGTGCTGGTGCCGCGATGACACCAGTTGTAATAAGTCCGACAGCAACAAGAAGTGCTGCGCTCTTACGTGCGATATTTTTCATTGTTATCCCACCTTCGGTAGCGCATCAGCAGCGATTGCTGGGCGAACATAATTAGAGACAGTTACTGGACCAGTTCCAGAATCCGTTGTGTATACAACGCGTGGCGTTGTTATCGGAGTGAGAACTGTTGATGCGTTGTACGCACCAATCCAGAAACCAGTGAATGCTTCGTGAGTGGTCTTCGAATATCCAAGTGGTACTAATGCACCGCTGGAAATCTTTGAACCATTGTTCTCAAGATATGCAACGAGCTTTGCACGAGTGAGATCTTTACCAACACCCATCAACGCTGCCGTTGTCTGGTAAGCGATATTCATTCCTTGCAGAATGTTGTTATCCCATCGCTTATCTGGACCCTTATTGAAGTCATCATTGATCTTCTTAAATGCGACGACATAAGGATCGGTATCTTCACCAGGAGCTGGCGCATGGGAAGCGCTGATAATTCCCGTCAAAAGCGCTGCGCTTGTCGCGGCAGGAACGCCTTTTGATCCAAGAATGGTCTGGAACGTTGTTGCATCAGCGCCAACGCTCATCACAACCCACTTATCTGGTTTGTAACCAAGAGCCGCAGCGGTAGAGACTGCTACTGCAGTTGTTGATGCAACTGAGGCGATGATGACAACTTGAACACCATTTGCCTTGAGTTGGCTCATCTGGCTTGCAAGGCCAACTGAACCTTGGGTGCCGGCAATAAATCCAGCGCTGGTTTTACCTGTTTCAAAAGTTACACCGGCTGTTTTGAATCCTTGAATTGCATTGCGACCGAAATCATCAGTCTGATACAAGATTCCGACTTTCTTATCAGCGAAATTCTCTTTGATGTACTTGCCGAGAATCTTTGCTTCGACAACATACGTTCCAAGTCCGCCGAATGAATAGGGATACTTCTTTGGATCGGTATAGAAACCGCTATATCCACTATTAATAAAGATGTCTGGAATCTTGCGTCGGTTGAGATCGCCGATTACCGAGATATGAGTCTGGGTACCGATGCTTCCCACCATCGCGAAAACTTTTTCATTGTTGATCAGCGAAGAAGCAGTTGTAATTGTGAGACCTGCTTTGTACTGGTCATCTTTAACTTCTAGGCGGATCTTGCGACCATTGACTCCACCTTTGGAATTGACGTAATCAAAGTAAGCGCGCATTGCGTCATCTACTTTGTTGTAACCCGGTGATGCTGCGCCAGTTTGTGGCAATTGCATACCGAGCACAATTTCAGTTGCAGAAATTCCAGGTTCGGCAGCAGCAGTTGCTGGCAGTGATGCGATAGCGAGAGAGCTAACAGCGACAGCAGCGGCGCCAACGATGAGGGTTCTGCGTGGCAATTTGATTTGCACTTCGTATCCTCTTTCGATTGAGCTTCACTTCATGAAGTGATCGAACCGAGGGTGGTTCGAACGCTGGAAACATAACAGAATTTCAATGCAGAGTGAATGGGGTCACACTTACGAAACGCTGGAATCGGACTGTAATTAGCGCTTTTTTCGATGCAACGAACCCGCTGCGCCATTTGGGGAGAAAACAACAGTGAGAATCAAAAGCAGACTTCCTACCATTGCTGGGAGATAGTCGGTAATTTTCTGTGGCAGTTCGAGTGAACCAGTTACTTTATTAATCCAATCAGGTAAGAAAACAACGATGATTGCACCAATTCCTGCGCCAAGAATATTTCGAATACCACCGATGACCGCACCGGTTAATAACGCAGAGAAAGTGAGATGGGATAAACACTTGGACCAACTATTCCTCTTAGCCCATATAACGCGCCCGCTAATCCTGCAAAGCCAGAGCTCATGACAAAAACAAAAACTTTAACTCGTTGAACATGTATTCCAGCTAATGATGCGGCAACTTCATTATCGCGAATTGCTTTCCATGCTCTTCCCGTACGAGAGTGAAGAATATTCATCACGAGAAAGAGTGCAATGAATACCCATATCAACGTCGCATACAACTGCCACTTCTCAATTGGTAATTCGCCAAATAGTGATGTCACAAATTTCGGTGGCTCAGGCCAATAGATCTGCAAACCGACGTCGCCGGCAAATACTGATTCAAATCGAATTGCTAGCGAAGGAATCGCCAGCGCCATGACAAGCGTCGTTCCGGCAAGATACGGACCAGATAATCGAGCTGCAGTAATGCCTAATATCCATCCGGCAATAAGCGAAGCAATAACCGAGATAGGAATTGCCCACCATACTGCGATAGAGCTCTTCACCATCAGCAAAGCTGTGACGTAACCACCAACGGCCATCAGCGCACTTTGCCCAAGTGAAATTTGTCCAGATATTCCGGTTAATAAAGTGATAGAGAGAATTCCAATGAAATAAATCAGAGTTACAGTTAATTGGCTCTGGTTATATGCACCGAAAATATTTCCTAGCACCACGATACATAGCCCGAAGATCAGCGTTTTCAAGGCATTTCGCATTCCAATATGGTTAAACACGACGACCAACTTTGCTTCCCATAATTCCTTGTGGCCTCACGATAAGAACAAGAACGAGTGTGAGCAGGATTGCCAAGAAAACATTTTCGGGAGTGAGATATACATTGACAAAAGAGATGACTAATCCCAGCGCAAAACCACCAATGACGGCGCCTGGCAAACTATCAAGGCCACCGACCACTGCTGCGGTAAATCCAATAATGAGAATCAAATCCAAGGAATTTGGCGAAAGGTTTGTTGCGGGCGTGACAAGTAGACCCGCCAATGACGATGCCGCACCAGAAATCATCCACGAGAGAACTTTCATGTAGTGAACTTTGATGCCGCTTAATCTTGCTACTTCTTCGTTGAGTGCACTTGCGCGCATCGCTAGACCCATACCTGTGCGTGTAAAGAAAATTGTTGTAAGAACTAAAACTACGAGTACTACGCCGACAACAAAGAGATCAAATGCGGTAAACGGCATTACTTTTCCGCTAATTGAAAGTCCAAGCGAATTAACTGGTGTAGGAAAACCACGTTCTTCACCGGCCCAAAACATTCCGGCCGCTGCTTGTAGAACACCAAGAATTCCCAGTGACGCAATGATGGGAATCGTGGCGTTGAGAGATGAGTGCGAATGTTTATGAAGTGGTCGCATCACAAAAAGATCTACTGCGCCACCTAACAACGCTCCTGCAATGAGCGCGACAATGAATGCGATCCAATACGAATTGCCATGAGCAATGAGAGTTGATGCGATATATGTTGTAAACATCGCTTGACCCATTTGCGCAAAGTTCACCACTCCTGATCCACGCCACACCAGTACAAGTCCCAACGCGACGAGTGCAAATATCGCTCCGCGAGAGGTGCCATTAAAAAGCGCAGTGAGGAATGTGTTCATGGTTCTCCTCAATACCTCCTTTTCTTAATACCCTAGATACGCAGCGCGTAACGCGGTATCTGCCATGAGTTCGGCGGCGGGACGATCAGCGGCAACTTCGCCAAGTGCAAGCAAGACTCCGTGATCGGCTACAGAGAGCGCAGTATTTGCATTCTGTTCGACAAGGAGAACTGTTAGCCCTGTCTTTCGACAGAGATCATTAATACTTTGAATAATCTGTTCAACGACAAGTGGCGCTAAACCAAGTGATGGTTCGTCAAGGAGTAACACTTCAGGGCGAGAGACTAACGCGCGGCTAATTGCCAACATCTGTCGTTCACCGCCTGAGAGAGATCCAGCTAATTGAGTTCGTCGTTCTTGCAGTCGCGGAAATAGGTCAAACATTTCTTTGGTTGCTTGTGAAATATCGCTAGCAAACTTTCTACGCCTAAAGAGTGAACCCAATTTAATATTTTCTTCAACAGTAAGTTGTGAAATGACTGCATGTCCTTCTGGAACATGGGCAACGCCTGATCGAACGATTGATTCAGGTGATGCGCCGACAAGTTCTCGACCTTTCCATGTTATTGAACCACTTTCTGGTTTCACCAACGCTGAAATTGTTCGAAGTAGCGTGCTCTTACCAGCACCATTTGCGCCAATGACTGTTGTGATCTTTCCTTGCTCTGCAGTAAATGACACATTGTGAAGCGCTTTCACTGAACCGTAATGGGTACTTAGCTGTGAGACTTTAAGCATGCGAACCACCAAGTGTGCTCTGCGTGGTTGTCCCGAGATAGGCAGCAACAACAGCGGGATCTCGCTTTACATCATCAAATGATCCTGAAGAAATTACTTTGCCAAAGTTCAAGACATACACAGAATCAGAAATCTCACCAACAAAATCAACATGATGTTCTACCAAGATAATTGCACACCGTCGCTTTAAACCATTAATGAGCTCACCTAATGAATCAATTTCACTCTGTCCTAGACCTGCCGCTGGTTCATCGAGAAGGAGTAGTTCTGGTTCTTGTGCAAGCGCGCGAGCTAAGGCGACTCGTTTGGAATCTGGATAGGTCAATTGAGAAATTGGTTTATCTGCAAGCGATAACGCGCCAGCCCAAGCCAATGCATCCATCGCGCGATCTTTAAGTTCTCGTTCATCCTTCTCAGATAAACCGAGCGCATCTTTAAGTACGTTACTTTTTCGATGATGATCTCGTCCGATCATCACATTCTCTAAAACGGTGAGTCCGCTAAAGAGTCCGACGCCTTGCAAAGTTCTCGCAATCTTGAGCCCAGCTAACTGATGAGCCGCTGGCCATTTGATCTCTTTCTCATGCAGCGAGAGCGAACCCGAATCAGGTTTTACTAAACCTGAAATCACATTAAAGAGAGTTGTCTTTCCAGCACCGTTCGGACCAATAACTGAGGTAACAGAATTTTTTTCAACAGTAAGGTGAACATCATCAAGCGCCTTGAGACCTCCGAAATTTACGGAGAGCGACTTAATGGAGAGCAGCGCCACGGTTGTAGAGTCTAGGCACACGAGCAGCAATTCTGGTCACAATTTCATAATTAATTGTTCCGCTGGCACTACCCCAATCATCTGCGGTGTACTCCCCGTGTAAGCCGGGGCCAAAAACTATTACGTGATCACCAGTCTTTGCTTCAGACGATTCGCCTAAATCCACAACGAATTGGTCCATTGATACTCGACCTAATAATGGTGCGCGTTTCCCCGCTACAAAAACTCCTGCCAAATTATTTGCAGTTCGAGGAATACCATCGGCATATCCCATCGCGACAACACCGATTTTTGTTCCGCGTTCTGTAATCGCACTTCCGCCATACCCCACCGCAGATCCTGCCGGTACATCTTTTACTAATTGGAGCTCTGCTTTCACTGTCATCGCTGGAAGTAAACCTAGATCGGCCGAACTTCCCATTGTTTTTACATCTGGCGAAAGACCGTACATGGCAATCCCAAGTCGAAGCATGTTGTAATACGAATCAGGATTAGTTAGCGCTGCTGCTGAATTAGCACAATGGACAAGTCGTGGTCGCACGCCATGAGATTCCGCATACGTTAATTTTCTTTCGAATTCTTTTAACTGCTTCTGGTTAAAGTCTGAACGTGGTTCATCAGCGCGCGCAAAGTGCGTCCAGAAACCAACAACATCAATCTGACCTCGCTCGGAAAGTTCAGAAATTTCAGATATAAATTCCTCAAAGCCACCAAGTACACCGCCACGAGTCATTCCCGTATCTACTTCGATGTGAATTCGAGGAAGAATTCCAGTTCGTTTACCCGCTTCGACAATTGCATTCAATGTTTCATATGAGGAAACAGAGAGATCGATATCGTGCTTGAGCGCCGTGTCGAAATCTTCGTGCGGTGGCGTTAACCATGCAATGAGTGGTGATGAAATTCCATGAGTGCGAAGTGAGATTGCTTCTTCTAAAAGAGCAACACCAACCCAGAGCGCGCCTGCTGAGAGAGCAGCTTGTGCAACTTCCACTCGTCCATGTCCATAACCATCGGCTTTCACTACAGCCATCACGGAGGTTTGAGTTGATTTGAGAATCTTTTTTACATTTGCAGTGATTGCAGCAAGATCAACTTCAACAATTGCGCGGTGCATTACTCACGCTCCACAATCACTACCGCAGAAGCAACTCCTGCATCATGCGAGAGTGAAAGATGCACCCGAGCGCCATCAATGAGATCTGCAATCTCGCCAGCGAAAATAAACGCTGGTTTGCCTGATTTTTCGTTAATGACTTCGGCATCGTGCCAATTAAGTCCCGATTCGCTACTGAGCGCTTTGTATAGCGCTTCTTTTGCCGCAAATCGCGCTGCTAGTGAAGAGATGGGAAGTGTGCGTTCTCGTTCAGTAAAGAGTCGTTCCCGCAGTTGCGGCGTTCGTTCGAGTGAATCTGCAAATCGCTCAATGTTGACCACATCGATTCCAAGTCCTTCGATCACAAGAGAACCTTATGACGGTTGCTTCTGTGAGGGAACAAATCTATCGACTGCAATTATTGCCACAAGAAGCGCGCCACCAATAAAGAGCCCACCGATCAGATCGGAGAGCCAATGAGTATTTCTAAAGAGCGAGACCACGCAGACCGATGAAGTAATCACGACAACCAACCATGTCAATCGCATCCCTTCAAACGGCTCTTTATGTGTGTAACGAAAAATTAAATACGAGAGCAAGCCCCATGTTAAGAGCGCATTTGCGGCATGACCACTGGGATAAGAAAGTCCACCGAAGTGGAGAAGATCAACATTTAACCGTGGTTTCGTTCGACCAAAACCTAATTTCGCGAGACCAACCACAACATTCAAACTTACTAAAGACAAAATAGATAAGTTCAAAGGCCGAAACGATTTAAAACGACGGCTAATAAGAAATGCCGAAATCAAAAGTACGGTTGCGGTGACGCCTCGTAAGCCCAGATCATCAATAAGCATCAAGAAATTATTTAATCCATCGCTGAGTGGAGGGCGATGTGCGTTTGCAATGATTGCGTCGAGATGAACGAGTGGTCCATTAATGATGACTTGATGAGTGACGAGAAGAAAGCCACACAACAACGCCACTGACCATTTCAGCGCGCGATACATCTCCGCGCGACGTGCTTCAACTTTCGGCATTACTCCACCGTAACGGATTTAGCCAGATTACGTGGTTGATCGACATCGTTGCCACGTGCAACTGCCATTTCGTAAGCAAATACTTGGAGTGGAACAATCGACAAGATTGGCTGAAGAAGTTCATGCGACGTTGGAATTCGTATGACATGTGCAACATCGGAATATCTGTCTCTGAATCAACGATGGCGATAACTCGAGCGCCACGCGCTTTAACTTCCTGAATATTGCTCGCCATCTTCTCGCGAATCTCACTCTGTTGTGGCGGCATAATCGCGATGACTGGAGTTCCCTCATCAATGAGTGCAATCGGACCGTGTTTCAATTCGCCACCTGCGAAACCTTCAGCATGCATATACGCAAGTTCTTTAAGTTTAAGAGCTCCTTCAAGTGCGGCCGGGAAACCTACATGGCGACCGAGAAAAAGTACTGATGTTGAATCTTTAAATCCTCGCGTCATTGCACGAAGTGGTTCAACTGTTTCCAAAATCTGTTCCACTTTATTGGGAAGTTCTAGTAACTCATTAATTAGCACTGTGCGCTGGCTTTCATTCATCACATTCTTCTTCTCTGCCAACGAGAGGGCGAGAATATGAATCGCAACTATTTGAGTAATAAGCGCTTTCGTTGACGCAACCGCAATTTCTGGGCCAGCATGGGTGTAGATCACTGCATCTGATTCGCGTGGAATAGTTGAACCATGAGTATTACAAATAGCGAGAACTTCAGCGCCAAGTGATTTGGCATGACGCATCGCCATCAACGTATCCATCGTTTCACCTGATTGCGAGATCGTGATGACTAATGTCTTTGGCGATAACGCAGGTTGTCGATAGCGAAACTCTGATGCAAGTTCGACATCGACCGGGATCTTTGCCCATGTTTCAAGCGCATACTTACCAATTAACCCTGCATGGTAAGCAGTTCCACACGCGAGAATAAGAATTCGATCCGGTGTAGCAATCTTCGATAACTCTGCTATTTCGATATGAGCGCCTTGAAAACGCTCTAGCAAAGTATCGGCAATTGCTTTTGGTTGTTCGAATATTTCCTTCAACATAAAGTGGGAGTAGCCACCGCGTTCGGCAGCGCTTGCATCCCAGGTAATTTCATAACTCTTTGGCGTCACAACCGCGCCGTGAAGGTCGGTCACAATTATTTGGGAAGGAGTGACATCAACTACTTGATCTTGCCCCAATTCCAACGCTTTCTTTGTGTAAGAAATAAATGCTGAGACATCCGATGCCAAGAAATTTTCACCCTCGCCCACACCAACGACAAGTGGTGAATTTCTGCGTGCGCCGACAATTCGATCAGGTTGATCTGAGTGAATAGCAAGGAGCGTGAAAGAGCCTTTTAATTGCTGACAGACTGAACGCATAGCGTGCGCAAGGTCGCTCTGCGTTTTCATCGCATCGCTCAGTAAATGTGCAACTGATTCAGTATCAGTTTCAGATGTAAAGGTATAACCTCGTTTTTCGAGAATCGTTCGTAGCTCTCGATAATTTTCAATAATTCCGTTATGGATTACGGCTAGTTTTCCATCGTTTGAAAGATGAGGATGAGCATTGATATCGGTTGGTCCGCCATGCGTCGCCCATCGAGTGTGGCCAATTCCGGCATGTGCATCGTCATGGCTATGCGAGAGTTCTGCTTCTAAATTTGCGAGCTTTCCCGCTTTCTTCGCGACAAAAAGTTTTTCACTCTGAGAAGTTGAAAGGGCAACTCCGGCTGAGTCATAGCCACGATATTCAAGTCTTCGCAGGCCTTCGATAACAGGAGTTAGCGCTGACTGTGCGCCGGTATATCCGACGATGCCACACATCTGAACTCCTCATTACTGCGTAAGTCGAATTACGTAAGAAAACTTACATAAGCCGTTCTGTCGTTAAAGCGCGAGTTCTGATTTTACTAGCGCAGCCAGCTCATTGGCGTACGACGTTGCGTGCTCGAGGGACTCTGCTTCAACCATGACCCGAATAAGTGGTTCGGTGCCAGATGCGCGAAGCAAAACTCGTCCAGAAGTTCCCAATTTTGAGGTGATATCGGCAACCGCTGATTGCAGAGCGGTATTTGTAGAAATCTCATTTTTATTTACGCCGGAGACATTGACTAATACCTGCGGATACCGCGCCATCAGCGTTGCATTTTCTGCAAGGGACTTTCCACTTTTAACGATCTCTTGCATCAAATGGAGCGCAGTCAAAATGCCATCGCCAGTCTGTGCGAATTGCCGCATGATGATGTGGCCAGATTGCTCACCACCCAACACGAAATTTTCGCGTTGCATTCTCTCTAATACATATCGATCGCCTACTGCCGTTGTTACGACAGTAATTCCCAATTTCTCCATCGCTCGGATAAATCCAAGATTGCTCATCACTGTCCCTACGACGGTTGAATGCGTAAGAGCACCAGCTTTGTGTAGGGAGTTCGCAAGAATCGCAAGGATGAAATCGCCATCAATTTCATTTCCCAAATGATCGATGGCAAGAACTCGATCCGCATCACCATCATGAGCAATACCGATATCAGCTTTCTGGGCAAGCACTTCTCGCTTTAAATGTGCTAAATGCGTTGAACCACAATTGTCATTGATATTGAGCCCATTAGGCGTATGTGAAATTGCCGATACTTCCGCGCCAGCTCGTCGATATGCATCTGGTGCAACAAATGATGAGGCACCGTTGGCGCAATCAACGACAACTTTTAATCCGTTGAGGGACGTTGTCATACCGTGTAATAAATGTGTGACGTACGCTTCTCGAGCGCTTTCATCAATGATGATGCGCCCAACATCTTTACCCGTCGGTCGATCCCACGGTTCACCGAGTCGCTTTTCAATTGCAGCTTCTAGCGCATCATCAAGCTTTCCACCGCCGCGAGCAAAAAATTTAATTCCATTATCTGGCATGGGGTTATGCGATGCACTAATCATGACGCCAAGATCTGCGCCAGTTGTCGAGACTAAATGTGCAACAGCGGGAGTTGGAAGAATGCCAACTCGATACACATCAACGCCAGCGCTAGCTAGCCCTGCACAGACAGCCGCTTCAAGAAATTCACCCGAAGCGCGTGAGTCTTGTCCAACGATTGCTTTTGGTTTGTGGCCAGCGAATTCGCCACCTTCTGCCAGAACGTGCGCAGCAGCGACAGCTAAATCGAGTGCAAGTTCAGCGGTGAGGTCTTTATTCGCAACGCCTCTGACACCATCTGTGCCAAAGAGCGCCATAACGAGCGAAGGAAATTAACGCTTGCTGTATTGCGAGCGCTTACGAGCTTTCTTAAGGCCGTACTTCTTGCGCTCAATAACGCGTGGATCACGTGTAAGGAAGCCAGCTTTCTTGAGAGCTGGACGATTCGCATCGCGATCAATTTCGTTGAGTGCACGTGCTACACCAAGTCGAAGTGATCCTGCTTGGCCAGAAATTCCGCCACCATCGATACGTGCGATGACGTCGTACTTGCCCTCTGCACCTACCGTGCGGAGTGGCTCTGACACTGATTGTTGGTGAACTTTATTTGGGAAATAGACATCGAGTGGCTTGCCATTAACAACCCAGCGACCGCTACCTGGAATAAGTCGTACGCGCGCAACCGCTTCTTTACGACGTCCAACACCAGCGCCATCTGCGATGACAGCTGGACGATGTGTCGCAGCGCCTGCTGATGAGGAGCTGTATGACGTTGGGTTCTCGTCGTTATCTACGATGCGATCTGACATTGATATTCCTTTTCTGATTTCCTATTAAATCTACTTAACGATCTGGCTTACTTGGTTAAAAACGTATGGCGTTGGATTCTGGTTTCCATGTGGGTGGGATTCACCAGCATAAACTTTCAACTTACTTGCCATCTGCTTGCCCAATGAATTCTTTGGCAACATTCCCTTGATTGCTTTTTCTACAGCTTTTGTTGGGAACTTTTCAATCAAATCAACATACTTAGTTGAGGTGAGACCGCCTGGATAATTTGAGTGGCGGTGTGCAAACTTTTGATTGAGTTTCTGTCCCGTCAAAACAATTTTGTCGGCATTGATAACAATGACGAAGTCACCCATATCCATATGAGGTGCAAAAGTTGGTTTGTGCTTGCCACGAAGAAGATGCGCTGCATGTGAAGCGAGTCGACCAAGAACTACATTGTTAGCGTCAATGACATGCCACTTGCGCGCCTCATCGCCAGGTTTCGGACTATAAGTACGCACAGCAGTTCCTCTTTCACTCGTTCTGATATTTCGTTCTTCGGGTTTTCTTTACTTGCTCGCGCTCACATCTGAGCCCAAGACAGAAGCCGTAGGTTACCCGTTGGGCTCATATGGGGTCAAAATGAGCCTGAAATCAATGCTCCCAAATCGGATCTGGACTTTCGTAGACCCTGCCATCTGCCCCAAAGATCAAAAATCTCGTAAATCCGCGAGCAAACCAACGATCGTGGGTCACTGCAAAAACTGTGCCGCGGTAACGATAGATCGATGATTCTAACGACTCAGCTGAAGCAAGATCTAAGTTATCGGTTGGTTCATCTAAGAGCAGCAATGTGTCGCCAGATAACTCCAATAAGAGAACTTGAAAGCGCGCTTGTTGTCCACCTGAAAGAGTTTCAAATCGTTGATCACCTTGTTGACTCAATTCGTAATTGCCCAAAACGCTCATCGCTGGTCCAAGTTGTAGCGAATGTTCTTCCCAAAGAATTTCAATCAACTTCTTACCGATAAATTCTGGATGTGCATGTGTCTGTGCGAAATGTCCGGGAACAACTCGTGCTCCGAGTTTGTAAGAACCGCTGTATTTCACAGTCGAATCGCCAGCAAGTAAACGTAAGAAGTGCGATTTACCAGATCCGTTTTTTCCTAAAACGCCAACGCGATCGCCATAGAAAAATTCAACTGAAAAAGGTTGCGTCAAACCTTCAAGGGATAAATTTTCACACGTAACAACTCGCTCACCTGTTCTACCACCGGTGAGTTCAACTTTCACATCTTGTTCCATTGGTGGTGCAGGTGGAGGTCCTGCTTCTTCAAATTTTCGAAGTCGAGTCTGCATCGCCCGATATTTCGGTGCCATCGCTGGCGAACTCTTTGTCTGGTTATAAAGAGTAAGAACCAATTCTTTTAAGCGAGTGTGTTCTTGTTCCCATCGCAACATCAACTCGGCAAATCGCGCATTTCTCGCTTTGCGCGCCTCATGCCACGTCGAAAACCCTTGTCCATGTATCCACGATGTATTTCCAAAGACTCCTTGTTCAAGTGTGACTATTCGATTAGCAACCGCATTAAGAAGTTCGCGATCGTGGCTGACGAAGAAAATAGTTTTATGTGAGGCTTTTAGTTCATTTTCTAACCAACGCTTTGATGGCACATCGAGATAGTTATCTGGCTCATCGAGAATCAATACTTCCTCTGGTCCGCGTAGCAAGACATTGAGAACAAGCTTCTTCTGCTCGCCACCGGAGAGCGTATTTACTTCACGCTCGGCGACTTCATCAAAGGTTTTGCCAAGCGCTGCAGTGCACGAGACATCCCACATCACTTCTGCGTCATATCCCCCAACATCTCCCCAATCTGAGATTGCCTGCGCATAATTCATCTGCGCTTTCTCTGATTCAGGTTCAGCGCTCATCGCACTCTCTGCTTCACTTAATTTCTTAGCGGCAACTCGTATTTTCTCTGGTGAGACAGAGACCAATAGATCGCGGACTGTGGACTTATCTCGAACAGAGCCGATGAATTGGCGCATCACTCCAAGTCCGCCGGAGATTGAGATTGCGCCAGAATCTGGTTGGAGATCTCCGCAAATCATTTTTACCAGCGTTGTTTTACCAGAGCCGTTTGGACCAATCAGCGCCGCTTTCGCGCCATCGCCAACTCGAAAACTGACATCGTTAAGCAGTACTCGACCATCGGAGAGCGAGAATTCAATTCCGCTTACATCAATATGTCCCATAATTTTTACTCTGCTCTTACTCGGCAAATTCGGTACGTAGACCGATTGTTGTTTTAGAGCGCTCTAACAATTCAGCATCCGCTGGATACTCCACATCAACCAGTGTGAGACCGCGTGCAGGGAAAACGAGTGATTCACTTACTCGTTTACGTTCTTCGAGAAGTGTTGAAATCCATTCTGGTTCAAATCGACCTTCGCCAACACAGACAACTGCGCCGACGATATTGCGCACCATGGAGTAACAGAACGCATCAGCGATGACGTCTGCGTAAAGATAACCATCTGCATCGCGGCGCCACGAAAATACTTCAAGGCGACGAATCGCACTAGAACTTCCACTGCCATTGGGTTTACAGAATGTAGTGAAATCATGTTCGCCGAGTAAACGTGCACTTGCTGCATTCATGCGATCTACATCGAGTGGCCGATACCACGTTGCGACATCGATGCGCTTAAGTGGCGGAACTAATTGCTGATTATCTGCAATTTGTATACATAATGACGGCGAAGTGCAGAAAATCGTGCATGAAAGTTCGCTGGCGCTAGTGAAATATTATGAATGCGAACATCATCGGCGAGGATTCGATTGAGTCGGTAAGTGAAATTAGCTAAATCCCACTCTTTCGCATCGTGATCTCGTTCTGGAATATCAACATGTGCAACGGCATGGTTGCATGGACGCCAGCATCGGTGCGGCCAGCGACAACGAGAGCAACGGGATTCCGCGTCATTCCTTCTAGCGCGGCTTCAAGTTCTCCTTGAATTGTGCGGCGATCAACTTGCTTCGCCCAGCCAGAAAAGCCCGTTCCATCATAAGAAAAGTCGATCCGTAAACGAAGAAACCCACTCTCGGGATTGAGAGTGGGCTCCATCTTTTAAATTAACTTTCTTCTATTTATTTAATGTATCGCTACGCGAGTTTTACTTCGCAGCAGCTTTTTTCGCAGCTTTCTTCGCTGGTGCTTTCTTTGCAGTCTTCTTCGCTGCAGATTTCGCCACAGCTTCTGCTTCACCAACAGTTGCCTGCTTTGCGGTCACGCCATCTTTGAGAACTTCGATAACTGCCATTGGCGCGTTATCTCCCTTGCGTGGACCGACTTTGGTGATTCGTGTGTAACCACCATTGCGCGCTTCAAAGCGAGGACCAATTTCAGTAAAGAGAGTATGGACAACGCTCTTATTTGAAATTTGAGCTGCAACGAGACGACGTGCTGCCAAGTCGCCTTTCTTTGCATGAGTAATAAGTTTCTCCGCAAGTGGACGCAACTTCTTCGCTTTCGCTTCAGTTGTCTTTACTTTTCCATGTTGGAAAAGTTGTTCCGCGAGCGTACGAAGCAAGAGCCGCTCATGAGCGGGACCTGCTCCAAGACGAGGGCCTCTAGATGGTTTTGGCATGGTTACTCCTTAAGCTTGATCTGAATCGAGATCTACATCGATTCCATAGTTCTGATGCTTGGTTGGATCAAAGCCGACTGGAGAATCCTTCAACTGCATTCCCATGGAATGGAGTTTCGCCTTCACTTCATCGATTGATTTGGAACCAAAGTTACGGATATCAAGGAGATCAGCTTCGCTTCGTCCGATCAATTCACCAACAGTATGGATTCCTTCACGCTTCAAGCAGTTGTAGGAACGAACTGTGAGATCGAGATCTTCGATTGGAAGTGCAAGATCGGCAGCAAGCGCCGCATCTTGGATAGATGGTCCAAGATCAATACCTTCTGCTGCGTAATTTAATTCGTGTGCAAGACCGAAGAGTTCAACAAGTGTCTTACCTGCTGACGCCATCGCATCGCGAGGTGAGATTGAGCGCTTTGTCTCAACATCAACGATTAAGCGATCGAAGTCGGTACGTTGTTCAACACGAGTTGCTTCAACTTTGTAGGTTACGCGAAGCACTGGTGAGTAGATGGAGTCGACTGGAATTCGACCGATCTCTGCGCCAACTTGCTTGTTCTGAACTGCTGTCACATAACCGCGACCGCGTTCGATAGTGAGTTCGATTTCAACATTTGCTTTACCATTCAATGTTGCAATGTGAAGTTCTGGATTGTGGACCTGTACACCTGCTGGAACTCCAACATCAGCACCGGTTACTTTGCCTTCTCCGTTTTTGCGGATGTAAGCAATTGTTGGCTCATCGTTATCTGATGAGAAAACGAGATTCTTGATGTTGAGTACGATCTCAGTGAGATCTTCCTTCACTCCTTCAAGAGTGGTGAACTCATGAAGTGCGCCATTCACGCGGATGCTTGTGACAGCAGCGCCGGGAATAGACGAGAGCAAGGTACGGCGGAGTGAGTTTCCGAGGGTGTAACCAAAGCCTGGTTCAAGTGGTTCGATCACGAATCGTGAACGGCTCTCGTTTACTACTTCCTCTGAAAGTACTGGACGTTGTGCAATGAGCACTGGCTTCCTCCATAGGTCTGGGACATCCGCTATTTGATGTCCTGCTTTTTTATTTAGTTCTTATTAAATTTTTCAGTGGTTCCGTTAATTACTACTTGGAATAAAGTTCAACGATCAACTGCTCTTGAACTTGTGTATCAATCACGGCGCGGTTTGGTTGGCCGTGAATGATGATGCGCATCGCTGATGGAACTACTTCCATCCATGATGGAACTGACTTCTCACCAAATTCAGCGCTTGCCACAATAAATGGCGTCAAATCTTGCGACTTTTGCTGAACTTCAACTAAGTCGAATGTGGAAACTCGGTATGACGGAATGTCTACCTTCTTTCCATTTACAAGAATGTGGCCGTGGCGAACGATCTGACGTGCCATATCGCGGCTCTTTGCAAAGCCTGCGCGATAGATGACGTTGTCGAGACGAGTTTCAAGAAGAATCAACAAGTTCTCACCGGTCTTACCTGCAAGACGGCTTGCTTCTTCGTAATAGTTACGGAATTGGCGCTCGAGTACACCGTAAATACGTGCGCACTTTTGCTTCTCGCGCATCTGCAAGAGGTATTCACTCTCTTTTGCGCGGCCACGACCATGTTGTCCCGGTGGGAATGGACGTGACTCAATTGGACACTTTGGACCATCGCACTTTGAGCCCTTGAGGAAGAGCTTTACTTTTTCGCGACGGCAACGCTTGCAGTCTGCTCCTGAATAACGAGCCATGTTTTCTCTTCCTTCCTTAAACTCGACGTGGTTTCGGTGGGCGGCAACCGTTATGTGCCATTGGAGTGACATCTGCGATCGCTCCAACTTCCAAACCAGCTGCTTGCAATGAACGGATTGCAGTTTCGCGACCTGAGCCTGGGCCCTTCACGAAAACATCTACTTTCTTCAAACCATGCTCTTGTGCTTTGCGAGCAGCAGCTTCAGCAGCAAGCTGAGCAGCGAATGGTGTTGACTTCTTCGAACCTTTGAAGCCGATCTGTCCTGATGATGACCAGGAGATCACAGCGCCAGAAGGATCTGTAATAGAAATAATGGTGTTGTTGAAGGTGCTCTTGATATACGCGTGGCCAAAAGAGACATTCTTCTTCTCTTTTTTACGCGTCTTCACCTTTCCTTTTGCAGGTGTTGCTGCGGTTTTAGCTTTAGGGGCGGCCATTACTTGGTCTCCTTCTTCTTACCGGCGATAGCAACACGTGGTCCTTTACGTGTACGCGCATTGGTGTGAGTGCGCTGACCACGAACTGGAAGACCTTTGCGATGGCGAATTCCTTGGTAGCACTGAATTTCAACTTTACGACGGATATCGCCAGCAATTTCACGGCGAAGATCACCTTCGATTTTGTAATTTGCTTCGATATATTCACGAAGCTTGATGAGATCTGGCTCTTGCAGATCTTTCACTCGAATATCTCCGGATACGCCAGTCGCTGCGAGAGTTGCATGCGCGCGAGTTTGGCCAATTCCGAAAATGTATTGAAGCGCAACCTCAAGCCGTTTTTCACGCGGCAGGTCGACGCCAACTAGACGGGCCATTTCTTACCTTTTCCGTTATCCGAAGGTCCTCCGCGACACTCCCGTTAGGGCTCCCGCCTTCGGACAGGAGGTCTGATTTCTCAGTTGTGCCACGCGTTCGTTATTTATTTTTTAATTAATTGCTTAATTAAAATTTATTATCCTTGTCGTTGCTTGTGACGAAGGTTGTCGCAAATAACCATGACGCGACCATTACGACGTACAACTTTGCACTTGTCGCAGATCTTCTTCACGCTTGGTTTAACTTTCACAACATCCTCGCTTCACTCTCGTACTTCTTATGACACGTTACTTTTAACGCGTTATTTAAAACGCATTACTTATAACGATAGATAATTCGCCCTCTGGTTAAGTCATATGGACTGAGTTCTACAATCACACGATCTGCAGGAAGGATGCGAATGTAGTTCTGTCGCATCTTGCCGCTGATGTGCGCTAGTACAACGTGTCCATTTGTCAGCTCCACACGGAACATTGCATTTGGTAACGCTTCAGCAACAGTGCCTTCTATTTCGATGGCGCCGTCTTTTTTAGCCAAGCTATTCCCTACGCATTCTTCAACATCCGATTTCTCGGAAGTCGATCGCTCTTTGTCGAGCCCATTTGGGCAGAGGGCGATTTTATGTCAGGGGGCTAAATAAGGGAAATCCGTCAGAACTGGGCTCGGGCTACGCGGGGATTATCTGTACCGGCGAACCCAGATCGAGTAATCCGGCATAGTCCTGGCCAATCAGAGCTGCGGGCCGAGCCGTCATGCTCGCAATGCACTCATCGCGCGAAATTCCATACGAGCGAATTTGATTGAGCGAATTACTTAATACTTCAACGCCGCCAGCGATAACGCCATCATCGCGAACTGCTACACCATTTCGTACCTCAACTGTAAAAGTGCCAAATGGAAATTTGCCACTCCCCAAACCTGCAGGCGCAACTGCGTCATTGGTGACGATAAATCGATCATGGGCTTGTTGCAATGACATCGCAATAATTTCTGGTGCAACATGTACTGAATCCACGATGATCTGAATTGCAACATCGTCGCGTTCGAGCGCTACTCCAACTAATCCAGGATCACGTTTGGTCATAGCTGGCATGCCATTCCATAAATGCGTAACAGTTCTCGCACCGGCGTTAAAACCAGCATGCGCTTCTTCTGCAGTTGCATTGGAGTGTCCTAGAGATACAACCACTCCCATTGACGTTAAGTATGTGATGAGCTCTATTGCACCGGGAAGTTCTGGTGCAAGCGTAACTAACGTAATAGTTCCAGCACGAAGATAATTTCCCATCAATTCGTTATCTGGGTTTCGGAAATATTCCAATGGATGTACACCTGGTTTTAATGTGGAGATAAATGGACCTTCAAGATGAATACCGAGAATTTTTGCTTCGCCAGATTCATACTCACGCTTAGCAGATTCAATGAGTGAAATTACTTTTAACGTTTGATCAAGAGGGCCGGTAATCAAAGTTGGAAGGTACCCGATAACTCCGTTTGCATAGAGCGATCGAGAAACTTTCTTGATGTCAGCAACGCTCTCTGCTGCCAATAAATCCATTCCGCCGTGTCCATTAACTTGCAGATCAATAAATCCAGGTATCGCAATACCGTCATCGCTAATATTTTCTCGCTAATATTTTTCTCACCATAAGAAGTAAGAAGTGAATCGTTGACATGAATTCCCCCTGGAATCCATTGATTATTGATTAACGCGTGTGATGTGGGAAATGAGCCAGATTGCAGCAACATTATTTGGTTTTTGTAACTTTCAAGAGACCTATAGGTGCATCTGGATTGAGGCCATTTTTTAGCGATAAGAACAGTGCGAATTGTTGAAGAACAATGCTGTCTGCAATGACTGCCAGTTTCTCCGGAAGATTGCTACCACCCAGTGATATTTCATTATCGATTGGTTGTGCGCCAGCGCCGATCCAATAGATATGCGGTGTGATCTCTCGAATTCGAGCCACAGATGCAGACATGCCTTCCATTGCTGCGCCAGCTGGCGCAATAAAAATGACACGTGAACTCTCTTTTAAAGATGAGATCGGTCCATGAAGATAATCGGCGCTGGAGAAGGAAGAGACAGGAGCTTTTAGCGTTTCTTTTATTTTTAGCGCAGCTTCATGAGCATTGCAATATGCAAACCCACGACCAAGCGTGGTTACACCAGGCGTGTGATCAAATGCTTCTGCGATGTTCTTTATCTGCTCAACATTCTTAACGTTCTTCTCTGCTTCAGAAATTAATGCTGAAAAATCAATCTCGCTCTTACTCCATGCACTTGCTACAACGAGTGAGAGTAAGAGTTCAGCGGAATAGCTCTTTGTCGCTGCTACTGATTTCTCCTCACCGGCCAAAAGATAGAGATGGCAATCTGCAGCTGTGCAAGTGGGCTATCTGGCGCATTAGTTAACGCAAGTACTTTTGCGCCACCGGCTTTTGCTGCCACTGTGTAGGCAACGAGATCTGGTGATTGTCCGCTCTGACTTAATGCGATGACAAGGCAATTTTTAAACTTTAATTTCGCGCCATAAATTGTGACAACAGATGGTGATGCTAAACCGACTGGAATTCCTACCATCGTTTCGATGAGATATTTCAAATAGAGCGCTGCGTTATCCGAAGTGCCACGCGCGACAAGAATTACTGAATCGAATGATGAAAGATTGAGTTCAGTGATGAGTTTCGTGTACTCAGCTGAATGATCTGCTATCGCTTGAAATACTCTTGGGATTTCATTGATTTCTGCTGCCATCAATGAACCGGGAGTATTCATGTGCAAATTTTCGCACAGATGAGATGAAAACCGAATCGCTGATTTTTACCGTGAAACTATGCGAGAAGTGACGAAATTTCGATGCCGAGCGCTGCAAGTTCAGCGCGCCCTCCATCTAATGCAGTGAGAACAAATGGTTTCTCGTCAGGCAAAATGGCAAAAGTATTTTCAAAATGAGCACCACGTGATTTATCAATGGTGACGACAGTCCAGTCATCACTTAGCACTTTGGTTTTTTCGCCTCCGCGAGTAATCATCGGCTCAATCGCCAACGCCATACCCACTACTAAGTCTGGTCCCATACCAGCTCGCCCATAATTGAGAACATGCGGTTCCATATGCATTGCGGTACCAATTCCGTGTCCGCCGTATTCGCGGAGAATTCCATACTTAGCAGCGCCTTGTTGAACCTGTGACGTAATGTATTTTTCAATCGCGTAAGAAATATCAGTTAATTTGCCACCACATTTACCGGCAGCAATTCCCTGCCACATCGATTGCTCGCAGACATTAAGCATTGTTTGATCAGCGCTATCAATCGGATCTACAACAACAGAAAATGCCGCATCGCCATGCCAGCCATCGATAATCGCACCACAATCAACAGAGACCACATCACCTGGCATGATCATTCGATCGCCAGGAATTCCATGCACAATCTCTTCATTGATAGATACACAAATAGTTGCCGGGTATCCGTGATAACCCTTGAAATTCGGCGTTCCCCCGCCACGACGAATATTCGCTTCTGCAATCACATCAAGTGCACTCGTCGTAATTCCTGCCTTAATATTTTCCCGAACTAGCTCTAGCGTTTCGCGAACAAGCAAACCAGCGCGTCGCATTGTCTTGAGTTCATCAAGATTTTTGATTTGAATACTTGAATTTTTCATTTCACGATCTTTGCTTAGTCTTACTTACTAAGCGCAGAGATTGCGTGACTTGCTACTTCGTCAACGCTACCTAATGCCGAGATACTACGAAGCAAGCCTTCGTTTCGATAAAAACCAACGATTGGCGCAGTCTGCTCTGCATACACTTCAAGGCGACGTTGAATAACCTCTTCTTTATCGTCGTCGCGTTGGTACAACTCACCACCACATGCATCACAACTTGGTTGTGATGTTGGATAGATCTTTCCGCAACCGCGACAGGTGCGACGACCAGATAATCGCTTCACAATCTCTGCATTATCGATCGTCATCTCTAATACTGCATCGAGTGGTGAACCCATTGTGGCGAGCGCATTTTTAAGAAATTCCGCCTGCGCCGTTGTTCGTGGATAGCCATCTAATAAGAATCCTGCTTTGACATCTGGATGTGTGAGGCGATCTGCCACCATTTCATTTGTTACAGAATCTGGAACCAATTCACCTTTATCCATAAAACCTTTTGCTTGCAGGCCAAGTGGTGTTCCATTCTTCAAATTCAATCGGAAGATGTCACCGGTTGAGATGTGAGGGATACCAAAGTGCGCTGCTAAATGAACAGCTTGTGTTCCCTTACCTGCACCTGGTGGTCCAACCAGGATAAATCGCATTAGCGCAAGAACCCCTCATACGAGCGTTGCTGCAATTGGCTCTCAATTTGTTTCGCAGTATCAAGACCAACACCGACGATAATCAAGATTGCAGTTCCACCAAATGGGAATTTCTGAGATGCGCCGAAAAGTACAAGAGCAGCAATCGGAATGACTGCGACAAATGCGAGATAGAGCGAACCTGGTGCAGTGATGCGCGAGAGAACGTATTGGAGATATTCCGAGGTTGGCTTACCAGCGCGAATACCTGGAATGAAACCGCCGTATTTCTTCATATTGTCGGCAACTTCATCAGGATTGAAAGTAATTGCGACATAGAAATATGTGAAGAAGATAATCAAAATCGCGTATGCAGCGATGTAGAGCGGATGATCACCACGAACGAAGTTTCGAGAGATCCACACTGCCCAACCTGCTGTGCTATTTGAGAAATTCACAATTAACGTTGGAATGTAAAGTAACGATGAAGCGAAAATAACTGGAATAACGCCAGATTGATTCACTTTAATAGGAATGTACGTACTTGTTCCACCATATTCGCGACGACCAATTTGGCGCTTGGCATATTGAACAGGGATACGTCGTTGCGCTTGTTCGACGAAGACAACCATCGCAACAATCAAAACGCCCATTGCGAGAACAAAGAGGAATACTGGCCAACCTTTAGCGAGCTTGATGCTCCAAATTTGTCCTGGGAAACCTGCTGCGATCGATGTGAAGATCAAGATCGACATACCGTTTCCAACGCCACGATCAGTAATCAATTCACCGAGCCACATAATGACGGCAGTACCTGCTGTCATTACGAAGATCATGGTGATGATGATCTGCCATGAGGTATCCGGAATGATGGCTTCATTACATCCGCTAATTAATCGACCTGGTGTCCGCGCTACTGCAATCAAACCGGTGGTCTGGAGAACGCCAAGACCAATGGTGAGATAACGAGTGTATTGAGTGAGCTTTGCAGTTCCGGATTGACCTTCTTGCTTCAACGCTTCAAATCGTGGAATAACAACAGTTAATAACTGCACGATGATCGACGA
>RFMS01000079.1 GCA_009927575.1 Actinomycetota bacterium | reverse complement strand
TGCTAAGCCAGATCCAGCAGCACAAATTACCGCGCCACACTCTTGTAAAACATTTAACATCTCTTGATTGGAAAGTGAGGCGCGCCAACCAGAAATTGATTCCAATTTATCTAACGTACCGCCAGTATGTCCTAGCCCACGACCAGATAGTTGTGGAACTGCAACGCCACATGCAGCAACAAGTGGCGCGAGAGGTAACGTGATTTTGTCACCAACACCACCGGTTGAGTGTTTATCCGCAGTAGGTACTTTCAATTGTGACCACGACATCCGCTCACCACTTGCAATCATGGCATCGGTCCAGCGAGAAATTTCTCGCATCGACATTCCGTTGAGAAGAATTGCCATCAGCAACGCTGACATTTGTTCATCCGCTACTACACCGCGGGTATAGGCGTCGACGATCCAATCAATTTGCGGATCAGAAAGTTCACTCTTATCTCGCTTTGCTGCAATGATTTCAGCTGCAGCAAATTTTTCGGTCACGTTAAATCCTCAGGTCCAAATCCCCACGGCAACATGGTGGACATCGGTTGTGGTCCATCTGGCGTCATTAATTGCATAGTTGGTCCGCCATGCTCAAAGAGAAGTTGGCGACAGCGACCACATGGTGAGAGGTAATTCCCGTTGCCATCAACACACACAACCGCAGTTAATCGGCCACCGCCGGTCATGATGAGTTGCGAAATCATTGAACATTCTGCGCACAGAGTTAGACCATAACTGGCATTCTCAACATTGCATCCACTAACTAATCGACCATCGGTGGTGTAACCCGCTACACCAACTGGAAATTTCGAATACGGTGAATACGACAGCTTCATCACGCGTTGCGCTTCTTTGTGGAGCGATTCCCAGCTAATTATGGAGTTAGTCATGTACTAAGTTTAATGTGAACTCTCTCGCGAATAGGGAATGCCATCCGCTGCTGGAGCTCGCACTCTGCCCACAAAACCAGTGACTGCAATGATGGTTGCGATATAAGGAGCCATCAACATAAATTCACTTGGAATTGGCGTGCCTGTAATAGAGAGAATGCCTTGCAAATTATCAGCAAAGCCAAAGAGGAGCGCTGCCATCACTGCACCAAGTGGACTCCATCGACCAAAGATAAGTGCCGCGAGTGCAATAAAACCTTTTCCTGCTGTCATCTCTTTTCCGAACGCACCCACTGCGCCAACTGTGAAATATGCACCACCAATACCCGCAACTAATCCTGCGATGATCACATTCTTAAAGCGGAGTGAATTAACGGAGATGCCAACGCTATCGGCAGCAGTTGGATGTTCGCCAATTGCTCGAGTCCGCAATCCCCACTTTGTTTTGAAGAGTGAGAAGTGAATTGCTAAAACAATCGCATACATCAAATACACAATGATTGTTTGGCTAAAGAAAATAGGTCCAAGTACTGGAATCTTGCTGAGCAATGGGATCTCTATCGGCTTGAGAATTGGACCAGAATTCCATGTGTTCTGATATGGGATAAGAAGTTTCTTGTAAAGAAAGTTCGTCATACCAATTACTAATACGTTGATAACGAAACCTAAAATCACTTGATCGATGGAGAACTTAATAGCGAAAGTAGCCAAAATCAGCGAGATTAATGCGCCCGCTAACGGCGCTACTAAGAGGCCCCATGTTGTGTTCTTCGTCAATGAAGCCACTACTCCTGCTGCGAATGCGCTGGCAAGTAATTGACCTTCAATGGCAATATTGATAACTCCAGATCGCTCACAGAGAACGCCAGCCATCGAACCAAAGATCAGTGGCACAGAAAGTAAGAGCGCACCTTGAAGTAGACCGGTAAATGGAATCATTTTTCCACTCGCTGCCCAACACATAAACGCCATCAGAAGTGAGAAGCCACCTAGCGCGCTTTGCACGTGAACTTTCTTATCTCGACGAAACTGAAAAAATGCCCAGAGTGATATCAATAGCGCTGCAGCGCTAAATCCATATGAACCACTGCGAGAATCGAGCGTCCATTCATGGATCGCTACCCATTCTTTTTCTAATACAAATCTAAATGTCACTGGCGCAGTATTTTTTTGAAGGAAACCGAATCCAATCAGCGATGCAAGCGAGAGAATTGCCATACTGAATACACCACGACGGCGACGAAGTTGAATCGGGGTCAGGTTCATCCGTTCCATCCTTTCGCAGTCATATCTGATGTTGTCTTGACGTTCTTCAATCTAAAGACCGCACGGACCAAAGTTGGTGCCGCAATAAAGAGAACGACAAGAGCTTGGATCACAAGCACAATATCAATCGGAGTTGTTGTGTTTGCTTGCATTGTTAAACCACCAGCACGAAGCGCTGCGAAGAGTATTGCCGCAAGAACTGTGCCGACCGGTTGTGCTCGTCCTAACAATGCAACCGTGATCGCATCAAATCCAAAAGAGCCAGCTGCGCCCGCTGTTAAGGCATGTTCACTTCCAAGGATTTGCACAGCTCCACCAAGTCCGGCTAACGCGCCACAGATAACCATGACTGATGTCATGACAAACGGCACCGACATTCCTGCAGTTTTTGCGGCCAACGTATTTGCACCCACTGCTCGGAATTGGAAACCCCATGTTGTTCGCTTCAGAAGAACGGCTATTCCCCACGCAACTAAGAGCGCAATAATGATTGCAAAATTCACGCGGAAGGAATCGCCTGCAAGACGAGGTAATTGTGCATTCTCTTGTACTTCAGGGGCGATTGGATCTTGTCTTCCTTTTCGAAGAAATGTTGTTGTTGAAAGTAGCCAGAGTAGGAAATATGAAGCAACATAATTCAACATGATGGTCACGATCACTTCATGCGCACCGGTTCGTGCTTTAAGTAATCCCACAAGGCCGCCCCATAAACCGGAGAGAACCAACGCAAAAGCGATTGCAGCGAGGATGTGAATGACCGGTGGAAGCGAGAAATGGAAACCTACATACGACGCACCAATCGCACCGAAAATAAATTGACCTTGTGCACCAATATTAAAGAGCCCAGCACGAAATGCGAGAGTTACTGAGAGCGCAGTAAGAATCAACGGAGCTGCAACAGTAAATGTTTCAGATAAAGGATAGAAACCATTAATAAATCTCTTGTGCGTTAAGTTCATGTCAAAAATCGAGCCTTGAAAGAGCGCTTCGTACGCCTTGATCGCAACGAGAAACCCTTCCGAAAGCAATTTTCCGGGAGATTTCCAGAGCGCAATAACTTTTGGATCTGAGAAGGCAATTAACAAACCGCCCGAGAGAA
This sequence comes from Actinomycetota bacterium, assembly GCA_009927575.1. Taxonomy (GTDB): domain Bacteria; phylum Actinomycetota; class Actinomycetes; order Nanopelagicales; family Nanopelagicaceae; genus UBA7398. Next base: position 9,575 of record RFMS01000079.1, on the reverse strand, counting down.
TCGCGAGAGTAAATGCCAAGAGCGGCAACTTTACTGATCGCCAAAAGTGAGCAAATCGATTCTTCATGCTTTCACCTGTTTTACGCCTGCCATCAATAAACCTAAATCGCTACGCGAAATTGTTGCTGGGACGATGTCGATGATCTCCCCTTTGTACATCACGGCGATGCGATCTGCCAGCGCAAAGACTTCGTCGAGTTCTGTACTAAACAATAAAACACCACGACCAGCATCGCGTTCTGCGATCATCCGTTCATGAACGAATTCAATTGATCCAACATCTAATCCACGGGTGGGTTGCGATGCGACAACAACCTTTACTGGACGTGAAAGTTCCCGAGCAAGCACAACTTTCTGCTTGTTACCTCCTGATAATGAGGAGACAGGATCAGTAACACTCTGGGTTCGAATATCAAACTCCTGAATTCGCTTCTCTGCTTCACTCCTTACGACAGATGGAAACATCGCTAGTTTTTTTCCATAGGGCTCTTTATCAAAGACATCAAGAATGAGGTTTTCAGAGATAGAGAATGAACTTATAAGTCCATCGAGTTCACGAGATTCTGGTACGAAAGCTACTCCAGAATGAATTGCATCAGAGACGGAACGGCCGAGGATGTTTTCGCCATCAATCTGGATTTCACCGCGACAATGCGGTTCAAGATTGAGAATTGCTCGTGCTAACTCAGTTTGACCGTTACCTTGGACGCCGGCAACAGCAACAATCTCTCCGGCACGTACTTCTAAATTAATATTTTTTACCAATTCAACACCACGGTTATCGGTCACAGTGAGATCTTTGATCGCCAAAAGTGATCGACCTGGCGCTGGATGTTTTTTGTTGAGAGCTAAGACAACTGGTCGACCGACCATTTGGGTTGCGAGCTCTTCTTGTGTCGCACTGGGGAGCGCGGTACCTACAACTTTTCCACGACGAATGATTGTTATCCGATCAGCAACTGCCTGCACTTCTCGTAATTTGTGAGTGATAAAAATGATGGACGTTCCTTGCGATTTAAGTCGCTTCATTACCGTTAATAGTTCATCGGTCTCTTGCGGAGTTAAGACGGCTGTTGGTTCGTCAAGGATCAGAACTTTGGCGTTGTACATTAACGCTCGAATCACTTCTACGCGTTGTTGAATGCCTACCGGCAAAGTTTCTACAACCGCATCTGGATCAACATCAAAATTAAATTCTTTAGATATCCGTGCAATTTCAGCGCGTGCTTGACTGAGATCAAGCGTGCCTAACGATTTCGTTTTCTCATGCCCTAAAACAATATTTTCAGCCACTGTAAAAACCGGGATGAGCATAAAGTGCTGATGCACCATGCCGATTCCAACAGCGAGCGCATCACTTGGGGCGTTAATAGTTACAGATTTATTATCAACTGAGATTTCCCCAGAATCAGGCTGAAGTAATCCATAGAGGATGTTCATGAGCGTTGATTTGCCAGCGCCATTTTCACCAAGGATTGCATGAATTTCGCCATCTTCCACGCGAAGACTGATGGCATCGTTAGCAACGAGCGCACCGAAAGTTTTGGTGATTGCTCGTAACTCGACTGACACGAATAGCTCGCTTTCTGAAATCAAATCTCGCTAAATAGTGAGGCGGACTAGTTTCCTAGCCCGCCTCACTGTATAGCTTTATTCTCTTTTTTACTTCTTTTTACTCTTAGCTTTCAGACTACGCATCAACCTTTACGGTGCCCGCGATAATGTCTTTACCAAGTTGTTCAACTTCTGCTGCCAATGCGGCATCAACTGTTGATTCCAAATCATGGTAAGGAGCCAAGAAGGTTCCGTTATTTTCAAGTGTTCCAACATATGTATCAGCGGTGTACTTACCGTCGATAACATCTTGGATCACTGCAGTAACAGATGTTCCAACACCCTTCACAACTGAAGAGAGAAGTACTGAAGCAAACTGTGGTGCTTGAACGTAGCCGTCCGAGTCAACCCAGATTGTTACTGACTTCTTGCCAGTCATTGATTGGTTAGCAGTTGCTGCGCCGAGGCCACCTGCAACTGGGAAAATTACGTCAGCACCTTGTTGCTCAAAGTTCTTTGAGATCTGAAGTGCTTTTGCTTGATCTGAGAAGCCACCGACGAATGTTCCGTCTTTCTTAGCAGTATCCCAACCAAGGACTGTAACTTTCTTACCCTTTTGAGTGTTGTAATAAGCAACACCGCGTGCAAAGCCATCCATGAAGATGGTGACTGGTGGAATGTTAAGACCACCATATGTTGCAACTTTGCCGGTCTTTGAGTAACCAGCTGCAAGATAACCAGCTTGGAACGCTGCTTGGTTAGTTGCGAAAGTTAAACCTTTGAGGTTTGGCAACGCAGTTCCTGGATATTGATCGCCCTTTGGACCATGGTCCATTCCGTCTTGATCGACGATTGCGAACTTAGTATCTGGATTTGCTTTTGCTGCTTCAACGATTGCGCCGTTGATCAAGAAGCCAACACCGATAACGATGGTGCAACCTTCATCAACAAGCTTCTTAATATTTGGTGCGTAATCTGCATCTGATGTTGCAGCAAGGTACTTCACTTCAGCGCCAGCGGACTGAGCTGCTTGTGCACCTTCCCATGCTGATGCGTTGAATGACTTGTCATCAACACCACCAGTATCAAGTGCGAGACATGCTTTTACCTTCGATGCGTTTGATGATGAGGAGCAACCTGCAACGAGTGAGAACGCTGCGAGCGCTGCAACCACAACAACGGAACGCTTTACGAATGACTTCTTCAAAGTATTCCTCCTGAAAATCCCGTGGATACGGGCTTGATGTGTAGCGAAACCCTATCTTCGTGCGTCACGAAATAGGCGCAAAATAAGCGCGTCTTTATTACAACTTGGCAAACTCTCAACCTTGAGTTGAAACTTTTCCTTGCTTGATTGCAGTAATTCCGCGAGAAATCGCTGCTTGAGTGGCGCTCGTTACAGGGTTGAGGAATTTGAGTGAAAGCCCTGAATTGGTCACGGAATACATCCGGCCATACGTTCCATTCACTTCGCTCACGATATCCAGAATTGATTCTCGATTTCGACCAAGTTCAAGTACATCGTTTACCGCAAGATCTACTCGCTTATTCACTGTGGCCAAGATATTTCTTTTTTCGCTGGGCAAGAGAGAGAAATACTGATCAGGAGTCTCAGTTATCAGCCACACTTTTCGACTTTTACTATTTGCAGATTTCACAGCATCAAGAATTTCACTATCTGTCGACCATGTTGAATAGAGAACATCAATTAATTTGGGCGAAGCAGAATTTGAAATATCAGGATTTGAAAGAAACTGTGTCGCATCAGATTTATTGCCGTCAAAAATTAACGCTGACGCTTTCACTTTAGGATTTGCAAAGAGAACCCCTTGCGTAAAAAGTGGATACGCATCAACTGTCGCAGGTGTTCCAACAAATCCAACATATCCGCTCTTCGTTGTTGAACCCGCCGCGATTCCCGCAAGAAATGCTGCTTGGCTTTCATTGAAAGTGAGGCATGAAACATTGAGTTGCGCCACACCATTGGAGTTAACAATGGCAAAAGTTAAATCTGGATATTCATTTGCCACCTTTGAAATTGCTCGATTGTAATCTGCGCCGACAGCAATAATCATTGAGTAGCCAGATTTGGCAAAGAAACGTAAACGTGTGAGTCGATCGAGATAGGTGCCATCTGTAATGACAGCTCTCACATAGGAATCAGGAATTTGATATTTCTTTTTAAATTTGAAGACAGTGCTCATCACTGCGTCGTTGTAGGAGTTATCTCCTACTCCGCCTACGTCAAGGGCGATGCCATATTTCACGGGTGGTTCTTCTGCGAAAGTCGAAGGTGTCGCTAATGCCAATGAAGAAACGAGAAGGATTAGAAATGCGACAAAGAGACGCTTCATAATTAAAACGCTTCGCGTGAACGATAGATGCCCCATACAGATCGAAGGGCATCACAGATCTCTCCCACAGTCGCGCCCGCTTTGATAGCAACTTTGAGGTGCGGCATGACATTCTCGGTTGTACTCGCAACATCAGATATTTTCTTTAAGTGCGTTGATACAGCTTGGTTATCCCGTTGCGATTTATGTCGCTAATCGAGCGCGTTGCTCTTCGCCCACTCGTGGATCAAGTTTGTGTAGGACTGGTTGAGAATCGTCACCTTGAGTGAAGTCGTTTATTCCAACAACAATTCGCTCTTTCTTTTCTATTCTTGCGCGATAGTAAATGCGCTATCTTCAATCTGGCTCTTTTGGAAACCCTGTTCAATTGCGGCAACAGCGCCACCTTGCTTCTCAATCTTTTCGATTAACTCCTCAATAGTTTTTACTAAATCAGTGGTCATGTTCTCAACTACATACGAACCTGCAAATGGATCAACGACTTTGGTGAGATCAGTTTCATGTTGCAATTACCTGTTGAGTACGCAACGCAAGTCGAGCAGCTTTTTCACTAGGGAGTGCGAGCGCTTCATCAAAAGAATTAGTGTGAAGCGATTGGGTGCCACCAAGAACAGCCGCCAGCGCCTGTATCGTCACACGAACAAGGTTGACCTCAGGTTGTTGGGCAGTGAGTTGTACTCCGGCAGTTTGCGTATGGAACCGAAGTTGCATCGATTTCTCAGATCGTGCGCCAAATCGTTCTTTCATGATCTTTGCCCAGACTTGTCGGGCGGCACGGAATTTCGCTACCTCTTCGATAAGCGTTGTTCGTGAAACAAAAAAGAATGAGAGTCGAGGTGCAAAATCATCGACATCAAGACCGGCGTCAACTGCTGCTTGTACATAGGCGATCGCATTACTCAACGTAAATGCAATCTCCTGTACCGGCGTAGCTCCTGCTTCGCCGATGTGATATCCGGAAATTGAAATCGTATTCCACTTTGGAAGTTCAGTTTTGCAATAACTAAAAATATCTGTGATGAGGCGAAGTGAAGGTTTCGGCGGGAAAATATATGTACCTCGCGCGATGTACTCTTTTAGTACATCGTTTTGAATTGTTCCTGTAAGTGCGCTTCCAGGAATTCCTTGTTCTTCAGCAACAAGCTGATACATCAACAACAAGATTGCCGCGGGAGCATTGATGGTCATCGACGTCGAAATCTTGTCGAGTGGCAATCCATTAAAGAGTCGGCGCATATCGTCGATCGTGTCGATTGCAACGCCAACTTTTCCTACTTCATCAAGTGCAAGTGGTGAATCAGAATCAAATCCCATTTGAGTAGGAAGATCGAATGCAACAGAAAGTCCACCAGTTCCAGCTGCAACTAGCTCTTTATAGCGAGCATTAGATTCTTCCGCGCTACCAAATCCTGCGTATTGACGCATCGTCCATGGTTTTGCGGTGTACATGCTTTCGTGAATTCCACGAGTAAATGGATATGTGCCAGCTTTTTCTTCAGCGTTATTTCGCGGTTGGTCAGAGAAGGGAATATGAGATTCGCTCTGCTTATTAGCCACGAGGAACAACTCCTAGCGCGTCATACACTCGTTTTAATGTTTGTGACGCTACCGCTTCAGCTTTTTCAGCGCCACGCTTGAGCATACGTTGCAACTCAGCTTCATCGCTCATTAATTCGCTCATCCGTTCACGAACTGGAGCAAAGTAGGTAACAACTGTTTCTGCAACCGCACCTTTGAAATCGCCATACCCTTTCCCAGCAAATTCGCTCTCTGCTTCGCTTATGGATTTACCGGTAAGTGCGGTGTAGATCGTCAAAAGGTTTGAAATACCCGCTTTATTCTTCTCATCAAATCGAATTTCACGTTCAGTGTCTGTGACTGCGCTCTTAATTTTCTTGATGTTGACCTCTGGCGCATCCAAAATATCAATGACACCGGCAAGTGATTGCGCCGACTTACTCATCTTCGCCGTAGGGTCCTGCAAGTCATTGATCTTTGCCGCCGCTTTAGTAATAAATGGTTCCGGGATGACAAGTTGTTCGCCATACAAGCTATTAAAGCGCTGACCTAAATCACGAGTTAACTCAATATGCTGTCGTTGATCTTCGCCTACTGGAACATAATTGGCGTCATACAACATAATGTCCGCAGCTTGCAGAATCGGATACGTAAAGAGTCCCACTACTGCACGATCAGCGCCGGCTTTCTGAGACTTATCTTTAAATTGAGTCATTCGACTTGCTTCGCCGAATCCAGTCATGCACTCTAAAACCCACGCTAATTGATTGTGTTGAACAACTTGAGATTGAATAAATAATGTGCACTTTTCTGGATCGAGACCGAGCGCCATAAGTTGCGCTGCTGCGACAAGTGATCGTTTGCGAAATAGCTTCGGATCAGTTTGTGATGTTGACAGTGTCAAAGCATGCAGATCGACTACGCAGTAAAAAGCATCGTGAGTTTCTTGCATAGCAACCCATTGCTTGATTGCGCCGAGATAATTCCCCAGATGAAATGAGTCAGCTGTCGGTTGAATTCCCGAGAGGACTCGCTTCTTAGACATGGCGCTATCTTCCCAGAGCGCTCTGCTCGCTTGAAATCAGGAGCGTGCCAGCGCGTTTTCCATCCATCGTCAACACGGTTATCCGCGCACCATTGATTCGAACGACATCATGTTCTTTGGGAATTCGACCAAGAAAGTGCATCACATATCCACTTAACGTTTCATAGGGACCCTCAGGAATCGCTACACCAGTCTGTTCATGAAGGTCTTCGAGTGAGATCAGGCCATCAACTTCGAAGTCGCCAGTTCTGTGTAACGACTGTACTTCGCTTTCATGAGAGTCATATTCATCGTGGATATCGCCTATTAAGCATTCGACTAGATCTTCCAGCGTCACAATTCCATCAGTGCCACCGTATTCATCAAGCACAATTGCAATCTGCTGTCGTTGTGCGCGCATCTCAGTTAGCGCTGGAAGTACTCCTTTAGTGCCTGGTAGGAAGAGCACGCTTCGAATACATTCCAAGATTGTGCTATCGGTTCCGCTAAATTGTGGATCAAGCAGATCACGCACATGAATAAAACCAATTACTTCATCGCTCGCACCGCGGATTACTGGATAACGAGAATGCGCTTTCTCTACTGCAACACGTATCGCTTGCGAGATTGGCAGACTGGCATCGAGGAAATCAACTTCGGTGCGCGGCACCATAATTTCGTGAATCTGTTTCTCGCTCGCGTTAAAAACTTCTTCGACAATATCTCGCTCTTCTTCAGTGAGCGCTTCATGGCCCGAGACAAGATCGAGTAGTTCTTCTTCGGAGATATCTGCGCGTTTGGATTTAGGGTCAATCCCCATTGCGCGCAGTACAAGATTTGTCGAATGTGAGAGTAGCCAGATAACTGGTCTAAAAATTCGCGCCATTCGATCTACTGTTGCCGCAAAGTACAGGGAGAGAAATTCTGTGCGATGGAGCGCTAATCGCTTTGGCACTAATTCCCCAAAGATTAATGAGACATATGAAATAGCAATTGTCAGAAGTATGAGTGAAACTGTCGCGGCATATTTCTCAGAGACTCCCCAATCAACAAGTCTTGGCTCTAAGAAAACGCCGAGCCGTTCTGCACCTAACGCAGCCGAGAGAAAACCGCAGAAAGTCACTCCGACTTGAACAGCAGCAAGGAAGCGGTTGGGGTTCTTTGCCAGTTCAGCGACCTTAGCTCCGCGCTTGCCTCGGCCTGCTAATTGGCGAACTTGGCTATCTCGAAGTGAGATCAGAGCAATCTCTGCGGCAACGAAGACTCCGCCAAGCCCAATAAAGAAGAGGACGATGGCGATATCGATGAGGATTGACCCTAGGGAACTTGAAGTGATCGAACTCGGAGTATTCGGCATACAAGATAAGCGTATCGGGTTAGGCGGTTATAGCGTTTCCCGTTCAATTGTCGTAGCCTTCCCGCACTCCAACGGATCGTCGGGCACGTACCTGCCCGGAGAAAAGAGAATGACATGGCATCAGTAGTGTTTAAAGATGCATCACGCATCTATCCAGGCACCACCACTCCAGCAGTAGATAAATTGAATCTCACCGTCAATGATGGTGAGTTTCTTGTTTTAGTTGGTCCTTCTGGTTGCGGTAAGTCAACATCACTTCGTATGTTGGCTGGACTTGAAGAAATTGATACTGGACAAATTTTTATCGGTGATCGTGATGTCACCAATGTTGCACCAAAAGATCGCGATATCGCGATGGTCTTCCAGTCATATGCGCTCTATCCTCATATGACAGTTGCTGAAAACATGGGCTTTGCTCTCAAGATTGCCGGCGTTGCAAAAGAAGAACGCGATCGCCGAGTTCTTGAAGCAGCAAAATTGCTCGACCTTGAACCATATTTGGAACGTAAACCTAAAGCACTTTCTGGTGGACAACGCCAGCGCGTTGCTATGGGCCGCGCGATTGTTCGCGAACCACAAGTCTTCTTAATGGACGAACCACTTTCAAACCTTGATGCAAAACTTCGCGTAGCAACTCGCACCCAGATTGCAGCGCTACAACGTCGTCTTGGAATTACCACTGTGTACGTCACGCATGATCAAGTTGAAGCTATGACAATGGGTGATCGCGTTGCAGTCCTTAAAGATGGTCTCTTGCAACAAGTAGATACACCACGAAATCTTTACGATAACCCAGCTAATGCATTCGTTGCGGGCTTTATTGGCTCACCTGCAATGAACCTTTTGATCGCTCCAGTCTCTGGTGGAACAGCGAAACTTGGCCATCTTGAAGTAGATGTCCCAGCAAGTGCTGGTAGCTCTGTCATTGTTGGTATTCGACCAGAAGGTTTTGCACCCGCTTCAAAGGGATTTGAAGTTGTCGTGGAAGTAGTGGAAGAACTTGGCGCAGATGCATTCGTCTACGGCAAGCCACAAGATTCCAGCCTCAAGTTTGCCAATGCAAGCGATGAAGGCGCACAAGTAATTGTTCGTTGGGATCCAAAGAACCCACCAAAGCCTGGCCAAACTATTACGGTAGCGGCTGCGAAGGGTTCAGTTCACCTCTTTAATGCAAGTACAGGTGCACGGCTTTAATACATTCTAAAAATTAAAAACCCCCGGTTTTGGCCGGGGGTTTTTAATTTACTTCTTTTACTTCATCGCCTTTTGTAGGTTCTCATCAATTGCAGCGAGGAATTCTTGAGTGTTGAGCCATGGTGCATCTTTGCTGATAAGAAGTGCAAGATCTTTTGTCATCTTTCCACTTTCTACAGTTTCAATACATACCTTCTCAAGTGACTGTGCAAACTTCGCAAGTTCCGGCGTGTTATCAAGTTTTGCGCGATGTTGTAGACCTTGAGTCCACGCAAAGATTGATGCGATGGGATTTGTCGAAGTCGGCTTTCCTTTTTGATGATCACGATAGTGGCGAGTGACTGTGCCATGCGCAGCCTCTGCTTCTACGGTCTTGCCATCTGGTGTCATCAAGACTGACGTCATTAAACCGAGTGAGCCGTAACCTTGTGCAACGGTATCGGATTGCACATCGCCATCGTAATTCTTACAAGCCCAGATATAGCCACCTTCCCAGCGAAGTGATGTTGCCACCATGTCGTCGATAAGTCGGTGATCGTATTCCAAGCCATTCTTTGCGAATTCATCCTTAAAT
>RFMS01000122.1 GCA_009927575.1 Actinomycetota bacterium | reverse complement strand
CAAGTCATGCGCAGACTTATTGAATGCCTCGGTCGAGATCGCACCAAGCATCAAGTGGCAGAAGTGACATCGCTTGGTCTAGTCCAAATGACGCGTAAGCGAATTGGCCAAGGACTTATCGAAGCCTTCTCAACAACATGCGAATCGTGCGGTGGTCGAGGAATTCATATTCATACTGAGCCCGTAAATAAGCGTTCGTTAGATCGCGATATGGAGAAAAAGTTTGATGATGGATCTGATGATGATGCGTCAGATTCTCGATCAGAGAACGACTCGAGCGATGACTCAGAAGAGGAAAACGATTCTGAAAACGCGCCGCAGAATGAAGCGGTACTCGATGAAAAACCTCGATTTGGTCGACGACGCCGTCGGGCAACCAGTAGCGGGGTAGTTGGCTCGTAATTTGACCCCATCCCGCCCCCGTCCGTACGCTTACCCCCTGCTCACGGCTCGGATCTGGGTCGGGCTCAATAACCGCTCAGCAATGATCGGATGAAACGAAAGTTAGGAATCATGTACGCAATTGTGAAAGCTGGCGGTCGCCAGGAGAAAGTCGCTGTTGGCGATACCGTATTTGTGGATCGCATCGATGCAGCTGCTGGCTCAACCGTAACTTTCCCAGCTCTCCTTGTTGTTGATGGCGATAACGTCACAACAGATTCCACTGTTCTTTCTGGAGTTAAAGTAACTGGCGAAGTTGTTGCAGAAACAAAAGGTCCAAAGATTCATATCCTTCGTTACAAGAGCAAGACTGGCTATCGCCGTCGTCAAGGATTTCGTTCAAAGAACACGCGCGTGAAGATCACCGCGATCAACGGTGTGAAGTAACCGGCTGAGAGAAGAGGAGCTGAGAAATGGCAAGTAAAAAAGGTGTCTCGTCTACTCGAAACGGTCGCGATTCAAATCCACAATTTTTAGGAATCAAGCGCTTTGGTGGCCAAGTAGTCAACAGCGGCGAAATCTTGGTTCGTCAACGTGGCACAAAGTTTCACCCAGGTGCAAATGTTGGAATCGGTAAAGATGACACACTCTTCGCTCTCGCAGCAGGAGTTGTTGAATTCGGTCGTGCACGTGGCCGTCAAGTAGTGAATGTAGTTCCAGCACCTTAATAACGGACTTTTGAAGAACGGGTCCGCAACCACGGGCCCGTTTTTTATTTACCGTGGATATAAATTAATAATTAAAGAAGTAGGAATAAGAAGCAAGAATAAGGAATAAGAAGGAGACGTGAACGATGACAACATTCGTTGATCGCGTCACCCTTCATGCCAGCGCTGGAAAAGGTGGCGATGGTTGCGTATCAGTTCACCGCGAAAAGTTTGTGCCACTTGGTGGTCCAGATGGCGGTAATGGTGGTCGCGGTGGCGACATTATTTTGGTTGTAGATCCCAACGTCACAACCCTTTTAGATTTTCATCATTCACCACATCGCAACGCAACATCAGGACGACAAGGACAAGGCGATTTCAAACATGGACCAGCAGGTGAAGATTTAATTCTTGGCGTCCCAATGGAACTGTTGTGCAAACGCTCGATGGTGTTGTCCTCGCAGACCTTGTAGGAAATGGCACTCGTTTTATCGCTGCACAAGGTGGACGAGGTGGATTGGGAAATGCCGCCCTCGCATCATCAAAACGTCGCGCACCTGGTTTTGCACTACTTGGTGAACCTGGTGAAAAACGCACACTTATTCTTGAATTAAAGAGCGTTGCAGATATTGCGCTCGTGGGATATCCCAGCGCAGGAAAATCTTCACTCATTGCTGCGATCTCTGCAGCGCGACCAAAGATTGCCGACTATCCATTTACAACGCTTGTTCCAAATTTAGGAGTTGTTCAAGCAGGTGACACACGATTTACCGTCGCTGATGTGCCGGGATTAATTCCTGGCGCAAGTGAAGGCAAAGGTCTTGGTCTGGAATTTCTCCGCCACGTTGAACGATGTGCAGCACTTGTTCATGTACTTGATTGCGGAACGTTAGAGACCGATCGCGATCCCATTCGAGATTTAGAGATTATCGAAGCCGAACTTTCACATTACGGTGGTTTAGCTGATCGGCCACGGCTTGTTGCGCTGAATAAAATTGATTTGCCAGATGGTAAAGCGATGGCAGAAATGGTGACGCCAGAACTTATAAAGCGTGGTTATCAAGTATTCCCAGTCTCAGCCGCTGCGCGAATTGGCTTACAAGAACTTCTATATGGCATGGCAAAAATCATTCAAGAAGCGCGCTCAATGAAAGTTGATGACGAGAAAACGCGAATTGTTCTTCGACCAACTCCGGTTGATGATTCAGGATTTAGCGTGAGCGCAAACGACGATGGTTCATTCACTATTACTGGTGAGCGCCCTGAACGTTGGGTGCACCAGACAAATTTCAGCAATGCCGAAGCAGTTGGTTATCTCGCAGATCGATTAGCGCGACTTGGAGTGGAGCGACAACTCTTTGCCCTCGGCGCACAAGAAGGAAGTGAAGTGCGAATTGGTTTAGGCGATAACGCAGTTGTCTTTGATTGGGAACCAACGATTGAAGCAGGCGCAGAACTTCTTTCTGGGCCACGTGGTGATGACATGCGCATTCCTCGTGAGTGGGAGCGGATGGAGGAAGAGAGCGTTGATCAATTAAGCGACGATGAGATTGATCGCCAATGGGAGTACAACGTTGCAGATCCAACAAATCCGCAATTGACTGATTCACAAACTAAAAATTCACAGCTCGATAACGGAAACTCACATGCGTAAAGCGATTGTTGACGCTCATCGCATCGTAATCAAGATTGGCTCATCATCATTAACTGGCAAGGCAGGAGAGCGATTAGATCCACAATCGGTCGATCACCTCGTTGATGCGGTTGCTTCGTTAAAGAAATTAGGTAAGGAAGTTCTTATCGTTTCATCCGGTGCGATTGCAGCTGGCCTTGCACCACTAGGACTTGCGAAACGTCCATCAGATCTTGCAACACAACAAGCTGCTGCAGCAGTGGGTCAAGGACTTCTGATCCATCGCTATACCGAATCATTCGCACGGCACGGAATAACGGCATCACAGGTATTGCTGACGATTGATGATGTGGTTCGCCGTTCGCATTACCAAAATGCACAACGAACACTTCTGAAATTAATCTCATTAGGCGTAGTGCCTGTCATCAATGAAAATGACAGTGTTGGAACACAAGAAATACGCTTTGGCGATAATGATCGAATTGCGGCGCTCGTTTCACATTTGGTAAATGCTGATGCGCTCGTTCTTATCACTGATGTTGATGCACTCTATGACCGAAACCCTCGACTTCCGGATGCGCAGAAAATTTCTGATGTTTCAGATCTACACGCTATTAGCGATTCAGCAATCAGCGGAGTTGGTGCTTCAGGAATCGGTAGTGGTGGAATGTTGACAAAAGTAGAAGCAGCGCGAATTGCAACTGGCGCTGGAATTGGAACTGTATTGACCTCACTTGTACATCTCACACACGCGCTCGCTGGTGAAGATGTGGGAACTTATTTTCAACCTGCTGATTCAAAGAAATCGTCACGACTTTTGTGGTTGCAACATGCAGCAACACCTCACGGCAGATTACTTGTTGATGCCGGCGCAATGGTGGCGCTCCGCGAACGCGGCGTATCACTGCTTCCTGCAGGAGTAACTGCTGTTGAAGGTGAATTTAGTTCGGGCGATACTGTAGAAATTCTTGGCCCAAGTCGAGAAGTGATTGCTCGCGGATTGGTTGCCTTTGATAGCGAAGAAGTTCCACGCATGCTTGGTCGATCGACAAAAGAACTTGCGAAAGACTATGGCCCAGAATTTGAGCGAGAATTGGTGCATCGTGACGATATGGTGTTGATGTAATGGGTGGCGAAGTAATGGATCAATTGATTTCCGAGTTGGCAAAAAAAGCGAGAAAAGCTGCTCGCACTTTGGCAGCATCTGACTATCGCACTCGAGTACATGCAGTCACAGCAATCGCTGACGCACTTATCACTCGAAAGGCGGAAATTCTTTCGGCGAATGAATCCGACATTGCTCGTGCGCACGCTGACGGCATGGTCTCATCACTCGTTGATCGACTCTTGCTTACCAGTGAACGAATTGACGGCATTGCTCATGCAGCAAGAAAAGTTTCGGCGCTGCCAGATCCGCTACATCAAACGTTGCGTGAAAGAACCTTGGAGAACGGGCTTCATCTTCACCAAGTCTCTGTTCCATTTGGTGTTGTGGGAATGGTGTATGAAGCGAGACCAAATGTCACGGTTGATGCCGCAGTCATTCTTCTCATGTCAGGAAATGCTGCCTCTTGCGTGGTTCAGCAAGCGCTGCACATTCAAATGCAACGTTGATTCAGATTATGAAAGATGCGCTCGCCACGACAGATATCTCACCAGATGTATTACAACGTGTTCCTAGCGAAGACCGCGATTCTGTCCGCGCACTTCTCCAT
>RFMS01000031.1 GCA_009927575.1 Actinomycetota bacterium | reverse complement strand
ACTTTCTCAAATCTACGACATTCTCACTACGCTTAATGGCCATATTTCACTTGCGACGATTGCGGAACGAAATTCTTGCTCTCAAGAATTCGTTGCGGAGGTAATCTCGACTCTTCATAATTTTCAATTGATTGATTTCCAATACGCGACGCTAAAAATTAATAATCGCTTTATTGATCATTTTTCAACGCACCACAGCCCACTCGAAGGTCACACAGATGGCGCATATCAATCGCTAGTGGCACGGATCAAGCCAGAGCTTGAAATAACTACGTGGTACGAAGGCTCGATTGATGGTGGCGTGGAGCAAGTTCACCAGAGAACAGATTTTCCGGTACTAATAGTTGGTTTCGGTCGAATAGCGATGAATACAGCAGCGGTTCTGCAGGCAAGTGGCTTTCAAAGTATTCGCGTAGAAGCGCGGACCACAGATGAAAACGCAGATCAACTTATTACTTTTCGCGATATTTCAGGTGGCTATATCCGGCCAAGTGATTGCGGAGTAGGAAAACGGAGATTAATCGAGGAGATGAACGCTCAAATATCGCTCTTTCCTATAGCTAAGGATTACTCCACTAATCGCTCACAACCAACAACTAATCAAAGTTTCACTCCGAGATTAATTATTTCAATCGGCTTGCCGACCGCAGAGAAATTACAAGAGTGGATGAGTCGAGATATTCCATTCTTGGTTGTCGATGAATTTATCAATCGCACTTTTTCCATCGGACCACTTGTGGATCCCGGAAAGAGCGCTTGCCTCCACTGTATTCATTTGACTCGCGAAGACCGAGATCCACTTCTCAATCACATGTTGGAGCTACGTCGACTCTTACCTCAACGTGAAGTCCCTGCTTCCCTATCATCATTTATCGCTGGAGTTATTTCCCTCGACGTCATCTCATTTGCAGATCTTGGTGAAAGTAATTTTCTTAATTCTCAGAAAATTTACTCACTCAACTCTTTACATAGCCCCCAAAATTTTCATTGGGGGCTACATCCAGAGTGTCGATGTCATGCTGTGTGAAACTTTTAACTTGCAAA
>RFMS01000173.1 GCA_009927575.1 Actinomycetota bacterium | reverse complement strand
CTTTTTTATTCTGCGCGATGAGTTTTCTTCCCGTTTCCTTAACCATGGCGTTGTACTTCTCTTTTTCCCTTCTTTTTACCGCGATGTGAAATGTTTACGTTGATTTCCAATAGGTAAAGGGTAAAGGATGAAGGTGAAACGACGTGCTGAATTACTTTCTATGGCTTGGAAGGCTCGATGAGAGATGAGAGGCCAACGAGAATAGAAAGTGATTTCTCCGCTAAATCTGAATCTGCAACCCGTAGATCCGTAATTCCGATTCCTTCGATGAGTCGACCAGAAGGTGCTCGATAGTTTGCAATAGTGAGTTCTAACTTTGATCCATCATTGAGAGTTGTTATTTCTTGAACAGATCCTTTTCCATAGCTCTTCTCGCCAATTACTACTGCACGATTTCTATCTTGGAGCGCTGCTGCAAGAACTTCTGCAGCACTTGCTGTTGATCGATTGATAAGAACAATCATCGGCGCTGGATCTGCGCCTGATTTATCTGCATCGAAACCAACGACGGTTCCATCAGCTTTTTGATAGGAAACAATTGTTCCGCCATTTATAAACTGCCGTGCAACTGCAACCGCCTCATCCAATAACCCTCCCGGATTGCTCCGAAGATCGAGCACAATTCCTTTTGTGTGAGGCACTTCTAGCAACTTACTTTGAACCGAATTTGCGACACCATGAGTGAATGAATTAATAGAAACTAATCGCTACATCAGACGCTAATGATGAAACTATTACATTTGTTGCATTAACGAGATCTCTTTTAACCGTTAATGAGAATTTCTTTCCTTCTCGAAGTACTTCAAACGAGACTCTTGTTCCGCTTTCGCCACGCAACATCGCGATAACCGATGAGAGCGAACTTCCTGTGACATCAGCCTTATTTATCGCACTACTTCATCGCCCACTTTGATACCGGCTAAATCTGCGGGCGAAGCGGTATCGACTCCAGCAACTTCAATCGCGCCTGATTTAGCTTTTCTTAGAGTTAGACCTACACCGGTGTATTGACTATTAATTTGCGCGTCGAGAATATCCACTGCGCTTTTCGGAAAGAAGTTCGACCACTGATCACCTGATGCACGAAGTGCACCTTCAATTGCAGCGCGTTGCAAGGTGGACTTATCTGCAGCGCTATGACCAGCGCTAGATATTTTTGAAATTGCTTGATCGACTGGACCGTCAGAGTTCATGCCACCTAAGTAATAACCCAGTGAAAACAATGACCATCACAATAAATATTGCAGAGCTTGCGCGCAATGAATTAGCTGAAACTCGAGGTCGTCGAGTGTTAAAACCTCGCCAAATTACACCTTGAGGTATTTACGGAGCGTAATTAATGAAGCAAGTGAGGAGACAAAGAGACCCGCAAAGAGTAGATAAGCCGAAGCTACCCATACATCTCCCCAACCAAAGAAGTTGGTGAATGTGAGAAGTGGTGCAATCTTGGTTTGAACTACATATTTAAATCCGACAAGAAGTGCAGTGGCAAACCCCAGCCAAAGAGTGCGGAAATAACACCTTCCAAAATGAATGGCAATTGAATTGAGAAAGAACTTGCACCAACAAGTTTCATAACATTGGTTTCACGACGGCGATTAAATGCCGCTAATCGCAGGGTGTTGCTTATAAGAAGAGCAGCTGTAAGTACGCTTGCTAGACCAATAACTAGCGCACCATCTCTTAATACATTAAGCAGTCGGAAGAATTTCTCAAGAATCGTTCGCTGATCTTGAACGATATCGACGCCGGGCCTTCCAGTAAACGCACTCTCTACCACCGCAAACTTCGTCGGATCGGTGAGTTTTACACGGAAAGATTCTGGCAATTGATCTTGTGTCACGTTCTGCGCGATTGCAGATCCTTTGAATCGTTCTTGGAAGCGAGAATAAGCTTCAGATTGTGATTCGTAATAGACAGCTTCAACGACTGGAAGATCTTGAAGGTCTTTCTGAATCTCCATACGTTGCGCATCAGTAATGACTCCACCAGAACACGAAGAGGATTCTGAAAGCGCTCCGCAGAGATAGACCGATACTTCAATCTTGTCATACCAATAATCTTTCATCACTCGAACTTGTGAGTTGGCAAGCAACCCCAAGCCAAGAAGTGAGAGTGAGATAGCCACAGTAATAATGACGGCAAAAGTCATTGTGAGGTTACGACGAAGCCCGATGCGAACTTCACTGAGAATAAATCCTGCACGCATTTCTTACTTCCTCACCTCACCTTTCTATGTCTATTCGGGTCTCTACTTAATATTTCAATAACTAGCCGGTATATCCGTAAACACCGCGTACTTGGTCACGGACAACATTTCCTGAATCTAACTCAATAACGCGTTTACGCATTTGATCGACGATGCCTGAGTCGTGAGTAGCCATCACTACCGTGGTGCCATCACGATTAATACGGTCGAGCAATTTCATAATTCCTACAGATGTCGCTGGGTCTAAGTTTCCGGTTGGTTCATCAGCAATCAAGATTGCCGGATGGCTGACATAGGCGCGAGCAATCGCCACTCGTTGTTGTTCGCCACCTGAAAGCTCTCCTGGCAATCGATCTGTCTTTTCAGCAAGTCCTACTAGTTCAAGTACTTCAGGAACTTCACGTGCAATCTCTTTCTTGGAATATCCGAGAACATGAAGAGTGAAGGCTACGTTTTCAAAAACAGT
This sequence comes from Actinomycetota bacterium, assembly GCA_009927575.1. Lineage (GTDB taxonomy): Bacteria > Actinomycetota > Actinomycetes > Nanopelagicales > Nanopelagicaceae > UBA7398. Next base: position 5,448 of record RFMS01000173.1, on the reverse strand, counting down.
CTTGTTATTCAATAACCGAAAATCTTGAAAGACCGTTCCGACTTGTCGTCGTAGTTCTGGAACTTTGGAATTAGGAAGTGTTGCTAAATCTTTACCGGCTACATGAATTGTTCCTGATGTTGGTTTCTCTTCGCGGAGAACTAAACGCAGAAAGGTTGATTTACCCGAACCCGAAAGTCCGACGAGGAAGACGAACTCACCCTTCTCGACATTCAGGTCTACCTGATTCAAAGCGGGTTGTTCAGTCTTGGGATAGATCTTGGTGACCTTCTCAAAACGAATCATGTCGAAATCTTATGAAAGAACTCGCTCTTGCTCCTGTTAATCGGGCGAATTTGGCAGAACTTTTCCTGTGAATCTAAGAATTACACGCGGGATATGGATTTATTCACACTCATAATCTCGCACAAATGAGAAATATTGAGCCTTATTTACTAATAGCCGACCTGCGCCAGCGAATTCCCGCCTCGATAAATCCATCGAGTTCACCATTGAGAACTGCTTGCGTATTTCCTGTTTCAAAATCAGTCCGATGATCTTTGACCATTTGATATGGATGTAAAACGTAGGAACGAATCTGATTTCCCCACGAACCTGAGTTATCTCCGCGAAGTGCATCAATCTTTGCGCGCTCTTCTTGATTGCGCTTCTCTAAAAGTTTGGATTGAAGAACAGCCATTGCAGTCGCTCTATTTTGAATCTGCGAACGTTCGTTCTGACATGACACAACAATTCCAGTTGGAATATGCGTAATACGCACTGCGGAGTCGGTTGTATTCACACCTTGTCCGCCGGGACCAGATGATCGATAGACATCTACACGAATATCTTTCTCATCAATCACGATGTGATCGCTTTGATCAACAACTGGCACTACTTCGACGCCAGCAAATGAAGTGTGGCGACGATTCTGGCTATCAAATGGCGAAATGCGAACGAGGCGATGAGTTCCTTGTTCGACTGACAAAGTGCCGTAGGCGTAAGGACCACTTACTTTAAACGTCGTCGATTTAATGCCCGCTTCTTCGGCATATGAAGTTTCTAGTACTTGAGTTTGATATTGATGAAGTTCGCAATACCGAAGGAACATTCGCGAAACCATTTCCGCCCAATCAGCTGCATCAACTCCACCTGCTTCAGAACGAATGGTGATGAGAGCATCTCGTTGGTCGTACTCGCCACTTAATAGAGTTTGTACTTCTAAATCGCCAATAGCTTTAATTAATGAATCTAACTCTTTCGATGCTTCCTCAATCGCTCCCGCATCATTTTCATTGTTAGCCAATTCAAGCAAAACGGGTAGATCATCTAATCTCTGTCGAAGTCCTGAAATTCGATTAATTTCACTCTGCACTCGCGAAAGCTTGCTCGTTACTTTCTGCGCTTCTTCCGGGTTGTCCCATAAATTCGGAACTCCTGCCGCAGCCTCAAGCTCCTTTAATTCCGCACGCAACTTCGGCAAATCCACAACTTTCTCAATAGATACCAACGTTGCACTTAACGTTTTTATCTCTTGCTCAAAATCGCGGGCGGCCATATCGCAAAGGATATATCTAATTTGTCACGCTATACGCACTCGCTTTCGCATGAATTGTTGCTTCATAAATTCTAAGTATCGGAAGTTGAAATGGAAGTGGTGTGTGTTGTGAGATGCTGGCATAAACACTATCTCCGTCACAGGTGAATGACTCAATGCGCCAGCCATCCTGAAAATGACTTTGAGTTTCACCGTTATTCAAACCAGTTCCGAAATCTTTAATAGTGATCGAATTAAATAGCTCTTCCCAATAGGTGCGATAAGCCTTTTTACAATCAATCGGTACTCGAAATTCACTACTCGATTCGCCACCTACAACTGTAAATTTATCCAAGCCATGGGTGTAATAGTGACCCAAATCTATTTCGTGAGCAGCCCGTTGAAGTGCGCGCTCATTATTTTGATCGAGTAATCGCTGTTTGAGAATGACGCTTGAATAGTCGACAAGTGCGATAGAAGTCAGGGAAGCAATGAGAAATAGTCCTATTACTAATGGCGCTAATGATCCATCCTCTTCAATAGATTTCTTCAGGCAATTTCTCAAGAGCGCATTAATTCTTTTAATCATGGTGAAAACCATCGATCAAATCTTTCGTAAACTGTCGCCACAATCGCTCTCTCACTTTCACTTCCCGCTGATGAGTTTAAATTTGTTGAATACATCGAATCTGACCGCATCGATATTTTTTTGCTTAAGGTAAGTTTGACGAGCGTATTCGGAGTAAAACACGGACCATCTACACAAGTAATTCCAAGATCAACAGAATTAATAATTCCAGTCTCTCTTAAAATAAATTCCACATCAGCCACACCGGTGGAAGCGTTGGGACTTGAGACAAAGGCTCGTATCGCTTGGCGGGCTATTGTTTGATAATTTATTTCTCTGCTTGCGAGCGCAGAAAAATCCGTAAGAAAAATGATTAAAGGCAGAAATAGCGGCAAGGTGAGTATGAGAAATTCAGTAATCGCAGATCCTTCTTGATCTCTTAGTACATGAGAGAGCGCTTTCTTAATAGTCTTCACCTTCTATTTCCTCGATTAAACAACTTTCATAAAGTGGTGAATTAGATTTACAAAATTTATCTCTAAATAGTGATTCCTCTTAATTCCCTTGCTCAGAAATTGCAAAACCAAAAACACTAACTGGCACTCCACCCATGAAAGGAATCAAGGAATTGCTCAAAGCGGCCTGACTACTTAAAGAATGTGAGACAACAAGTTTTCTACCACTAGGCATCGGTACAAAGGTTGTCGCTATGTGATGGTCTCGAGCATATTCTGCCTGTTCGTAAGAATATCCATCTAAACCAACAACGCGCGCATACTCCTGAGTTTTAAGTTGAACAGAGCTTCGATCATAAACCGAGATTGCTAGCTGGATAACAATGAGAAATATAAGTAGGGAAGGGATCAAAACCAGTGATGACTCAACACTTCCCTCTTCTGAATACAAAATTTCCTTTATTCTAAAATTTCTCACTAATCGCTATCCAATACTGTTCATAGAGTCGAGCGAATGCTTCAAAATCTCACTGAGACGAGGAGCGGCTATTGCCCAAATTGCTGTAACAAGTCCTGTCGTCATCAAAACAACTAGAACCCATCCAGGAACATCTCCCTGTTCATCTGCAATCACCTTTATGAATCGGGAATTTTTTAATTCAAAAACAATATCGAGAAATCGTCTTTGAATTTTCTCCCAGATATTTTCGACTGAGGTTCGCATTCCTTTGTGAATTCTTCGAATTTTATTGCGCATTACTTCGAAGATTGAAACGCTCTCTTCACTTTTAATTTCTACGCTGTTACTTACATTTCTCTTTATTCTCTTTTGGAACATGTTCAGTTTCCTTTCTGATCTCTGCCTTTGATTCGTTTTTAACGTAGTCGCGCTGCTCGACATTCGCTCTCAATCTCTACATCACATTCGAAAGAGCTTTGAGAGATGGAAGCAGCGCAAAAACAATTGATATCGGAAGAATTAGAAAAACGATTGGAATCATGAGTTTGAGTTCTGCTTTACCAGCCACTTTCAGGAGCTCTGCTTTATATGCCGAACGACTTTCAGATGTTTGATTTGCGAGTACTGCACTTAAAGGACTTCCCCGATCTATGGACAGTGCGAGGGCATCAGTAAATTTACGAAAAGAGCGAGAGTGCGACTCTTCCGCAGCGCTATCGAGCGATTGAGTTATTGATAAACCATGTTGATGGTACACATTGATATCGCGAAAGATTTTTGAGATTTTGCTCTTTGGAAAATGGCTCAAATATTCAATAGCTCCACGAAGACTTTCACCTGCACTTACTAGAAGTGAGAACATGACGATTACAGAAGGGATTTCGATCTCAATCTCTGAAATTAACGACTTCAGTTTGTTTCTACTCCGCATATAACGCCAAGAAATTGTTAGAAAAAGAGCCATTCCTGTGATGAAAATTTCCCCGAAAATCATTTGTATTTGCCCACTCAAGAGATTATGGAGCGTTAACAGAAATACAAATATCGTCACCAGGGTAGCTATTAGCTCAATTATCGAATCAGATCTCTTGAGCCACTTTGAGATTTGTAGCGTCTCTATAGGTTTTCTTTGCTGACGACCAGACGTTTCAAATTCGTGCCGTCTCGGAGATTTCTCTTCTCGCATTCCACTAACACTTCTTGTGTGGTCGCTAACTATCCACTGAACTGCAATCAAAATCGCGGGTAATACAAGAGCTGTGAGCAAGATAGACATCATGACTGATTCGCTTCTAGAGCGATGTTTTCTTTTACTGAAAAGACTCGAGGTGGCTCAGGGATTTGACCAACGATGTTCATCCAGATGAATGCGATAACAGTAAAACCTGCCCCACAGAGAAGTACAAGCAATCCCGTGGCAGTCGCGTATGTTGAACGAGTGCTCTCCTGAGTTGAAAGAATAATTAAAAGAATCCATGGCGCCAGAGATGCGAGAACTGCTGAGTTTTTTATCCAGCCGTGTTTAGCTTTTATCTCTTCACGGAGCGCCAAATTCTCGCGAAAATACTCTCCTAGCAAACGTAAAACTATTCCAACATCTCTGCCCCCTAAATTTCTAGCAATCATTAGAGTTTCTGCGACTAAATCAGCTTCAACACTTCGACACATGTCTTTCAGGGCAACCATAGAGTCATTAAAACTCGAGCCACCCAGATGAAGATCCATAATTCTAGAAAATACCTTTCTACTGACACCTGGACCTCTGAGTGACAAAGCCATGACACTTTCACTTAAAGATAAACCCGAGTGAATACCAGATACCAATTGATCAATTACTTCCGGCCATGTCTGTGTTAATTCATGTGCAAACTTAAAGGCTTTTGATCGCTCAATTTGCATAGGGACGATTAATGCCGACAAGCAGATCGCAATTGCAATATTCCTTGTACCCGTCAATGCCCGAATGAAAAAGAAGAGAAAAAGACTAGAAAGTAGATAAAGCGAAATATTGAAAAGAGAGAATGTTTTTTCTTGGAACAAAAGTCTTTGTGTCTTACGGTCTTTTAGGCTCAAAGAAACACTTTTCATGAACGCGCACCCGTTGCCTGTGACAGCTCATAACTTTTGCCAATCCATTTCCATAGCCACTCAGTCTCAATGTGCTCCCCTTCAACCCGTTTTGTCACCTGAAGAACTTCCGTGACTCGCCTTGTGCATCGGGACATAATTGGATTTGAATAACTAAATCAATTGAGCGAGCAACTAATGGAGTGACGAACTCATGCGAAATATTCTCGCCTGCAAGCAAGGGAAGCGTCTGCAGTTTTCTAATAGCATCTCGAGCAGAATTAGCATGAATCGTGGCCATTCCAGGAAGCCCTGAATTGAGAGCGATAAGCAAATCGAGAGACTCAGCTTCTCGTATTTCGCCGATGATAATTCGAGATGG
>RFMS01000112.1 GCA_009927575.1 Actinomycetota bacterium | reverse complement strand
TGAAATCTGGTTAACAGGTGTTCATATTCCTGAATACAACGAAGGTTCATGGACAAATCACACGCCACGACGAGATCGAAAACTTCTTCTTCATAAACGAGAGATTGAAAAATTAATAGGAAAGACAAAACAGAGTGGACTGACGCTTATTCCGACAACGCTTTATTTCAAAGATGGAAAAGTGAAAGTAGAGATTGGTTTAGCGAAAGGAAAGAAAGCTCACGATAAGCGCGCATCGCTTATGGAAAAACAAGCAGATCGAGAGATTGAACGTGAGATGTCACGAAACATCTCAGGCAAGAGTTCAAACCGCGCTCCATCACGCGGAAAATATTCAGATTACGACGACTAATTTTTATCAGTCAGTGATAGCGGTTACACTTAGCCAAGCTTTCTAGCTCACAACGGTATAAACCGAAAGGTTTCTGCCTCATGGGGGTGAACGGTCTCGACTCAGGATGTTGAGGCAGGGGAAGCGGGCCGAGGAAGCCGGGATGATCTCGTTAACCAACAACCCCGTGCAAACAACATAGACGCCAGTAATACTGACGCCGATTTCGCCCTCGCTGCCTAAGCGAGCTCCGAAATCCGTTACGCCAAGTTTGTTCTCGCCTTGGCATGTAACGTCGCTAGAGGACTCACTTCTTATTAAGGTTGCGATTAACTAGAAGGAAATCAAACGCAAATGAGTTCGTTGACTACTTGTGCGTGTGAGAGTCAGGACTGAGAAAACGTTAATCGCACTACGCCCGTAGAAGCCCTGTTTTAGTACCTGAGGACCCGGGTTCGATTCCCGGCACCTCCACTAGAAGTGTTAGTGAGTTATTTCTTGCTTATTGAATTATTAAATAATGACCTGATAGTTAAATCAATTAGCGGGCTTACGTTTCTCTTGAATCTGTTTAATAGTTCGATACATACCTAGTCCTGAACTCGCGGCTCCGAACAACCCCATCAAAGTGGCACCAACTGAAATCCATCGAGTAATTAAGAAAATCGCGATCGTCATAGCGGGTAAACCAAAGAGAAATACGAAGATAATTCGAGTGATCTCTAAAAATCCTTTGAGATTGCGAAGTAACGAAAAGAGAAAACTGAGCGGCCCACCAATTACAGCGATTGAAATAATGATTACGGCCAGTAGGGCGAGGGAGTACATGTAGCGACTCTACTCCGGTAATTTGATTCAATTAATGGAGTAACTGAGTTAGTTATCCACATAGTCAAGATAAGAATCTATGCGACGCTATTTATTGGCGGTGGTTTGACTCGATAAATTTTGCCAGTCGGAGAAGTCCAAATGCACGCTCCTTCAGAGTCAAGTTTTAACTGCCAGTTATTGTGTGTTTTCAATACATGATGTCTACGGCAGAGCGAGACGAGATTTCTGGATTAGTTTCTCCACCCGTGTCCCAACTTTTCACATGGTCGATATCGCCTATTCGCGAAGGTTGTCGACAACCGGGGAATCGACAAGTTTTATCCCGAGAGATGATGAAATTTCGGAGAGCCTGATTAGGAACGTAGCTTTCTCGCCCAAGATCAACAATTCGCCAGTCAATGGTTCGTGACGAAACGTTTCCATTGTGAATCATTACTCAATTCTCGAACGAGAAATGCTGGAATAACGGTGCCATCATCAAGTTTTGCGGGATTGTTTTGAAGTCCTAGAAGTGTCTCTAGATCAACAGTTACGTTAACAGTCGTTTTGATACCTTGCGGAACGTACTCTCCATCAATTGCGGAGAGGAAATGTGTGGCTATTTCAACTGCGGCATCAGCTCTTCGGTTATCTATTCGTCGATCAATCTCAACTTGCGTAGCACCTGACACCGGAATTCGTTCAGATTCCCGACTAGATACTTCGCGAGCGCTCTTCATCCGCGCGCCCGCTTCAATAGCTTGCTTTATAGCCTGACCTTCGACGGAGTTAACAAAAATGTGAATCTCCATCATTCCGTTTTTCTCTTCAAAGAATTCCACTCTGCGATGTTGAAGCTCTTCCGATACTTTCTCTGCAAATAGCTCTGGATTATGTTGAGCAATGAGATAGCGAACTCGATTAGAAACTTGTCGTGGTGTGTGATGTTCAGCAAAAGAGAGTACGGCTAATTCGATTTCTTCAATATCTTTTGGATCAAAGCCAGAACGAATCGCACTATCAAGATCTTGTGCAATAAATCGTGCATGTTCTGGCGATATTTCACCGTACTTGAGAGCTTCTTGCGTGTGAGGAAGTGAGGTAGCAAGCGTTCGAGCAACATCGATTCGAACTTGCGCATTTCCCACTGACATTCGAAGCGCGGCCGCGACCTCTTCACGCGCCGGATCATCTGCGCCATCCCATAAGGATTGAGCAATCTTCTCTTCCGTTCCGGAAATTGCGACTGTTACCTGGTCAACTAAATGTTGAAGAAAACTCTGTAATTTTTGGAGTGTAGAGAGAAGATCGACCTGAGCACTTGCGGATAGTCGAGTGGGATCAATATTTTCTATCTCTGTGAGTAATTTTCCGCATGCCCGGCTATTACGTAGATTGAGAATATTCTCATCTGAATAGAGCTGCGAAGTGTGCATGGCTGAATCTTGAAGAGATGCACTGACAAGAGTGAAGATTTATTGCGCTAAAGATATGAAGGTGTGGAAAACTTTTTAGCGTTCTTCCCTAATGGAATTCCCACCATCAATAACGAGAACTTGCCCGGTGATGTAACTCGCTTCATTTGATGAGAGCCATGCAACGGCAGAGGCAATTTCAAGTGGAGTTCCCGAGCGTTTCATCGGAGTGGTGAGTCCTTGAGATTTTTCAAAATCATTAGAGGATTCAGTAGCGATCCATCCGGGTGCGATCGCGTTAACTGTCACTGCGTTGCCATTAGCGCCCGATGTTGCTTCATCGAGTGCGAGTGCGCGAGTGAAGCCGACGAGCGCAGCTTTACTGCTGGCATAGGCAACTTCGTGTGACATCGCCATGACGGGACCGGTGACACTTGAGATATTGATGATTCGGCCACGAGTGGATTTGCGGATGAAGGGAAGCGCAGCTTTGGTGAGAAGAAATGCCGAGGTGAGGTTTCGTTGAAGCGATGCGTTCCATCCGTCGAGCGTTAGCTCATCAATGCTTCCAACTTCTCCTAAATCTTGAGCGCTACGTTGAACGCTGGTCATTCCTGCGTTATTGACCAGAACATCGATTCCACCAAGACTTGCAACAACCTGTGGAATAAGTTCTGTAACGAACGTTGCATCGCCCAAATCACCGTGCGATGCGTGAGCAACATGTCCCAACTCTTTTAATTCGCGAGCGCGAGATGCAACGCGATCGGTGCGACCAACGAGATAGACCGAAGCGCCTTGTTGCGCGAGCAATTTTGCGGAAGCAAACCCAATTCCGGTGGCTGAACCAGCGCCGGTAACAAGAACTCGAACGCCATTGAATGAGAAGGGCTTCATGTGGGAATTCTGTAGGGAAAACTCGGAATGCGGAAGGGGCAGAGTTGGTTATAGGATCAGATAGTTGAACTTTCAACAAACTTGCCAAGATAAAAGGCAGAAAAGAGAAGTTGAGTAGATATGCCAGCGATAACCGTCAACGACATCACCATCTTGCCACGCGTCATTGCGTCACCAACTGCGCGCGTGCGGACAGTGACGAGCGTGACGACCGCGCCACAAGGTTTTGAAGGTGAAGGTTTCCCGGTTCGTCGCGCATTTCATGGCGTTGATTTAGCTGAACTTGATCCATTTATTCATTTAGATCAAATGGGTGAAGTTGAATATTCACC
>RFMS01000032.1 GCA_009927575.1 Actinomycetota bacterium | reverse complement strand
CCATTGTTACTTGAGAATCCATGCGCTCCAACTGAATCTGTTTTCCAAGGCAGCGGCACACGACAGCCATCTCGACCACGATCTTTATACCCACTCATCTTCCATCGTGGATCAGTGAGACGATCTTCTGGCAGATCTCGTACTTCTGGAAGAGCAAGCTCTTGTCCCTGATAAATATAAGCACCGCCTGGTAACGCCAACATTAAGAGCGCACCAGAGCGTGCACGAAGTGTTCCGCGAGCGATATCTAACTTCGCAGGATCTCCCTGTCGATCTCTCGTTGTTTCAATCGAACCTTGACCTAAATCAAGATCGAAGCGATCAAGAACGCGAACAACATCATGATTTTCAAGCACCCACGAAGCGGGAGCTCCGACGCTCTGAATTGATTCCAACGAGGTTTTGATATTTCTCGATAAATCTTCAACGCTCCAACGCGAAGAGAGGAAATCAAAGTTAAACGAGTTTGCTAATTCATCTTTCCGTAAATACAACGCGATTCGCTCTGCTGGTCGAACCCACGCTTCAGCAACAGCCATTCGATCACCTGGATATGAATCAAAAATCTTTCGCCAATCACGATAAATCTCATGCACACCTTCTTGATCCCAGAATGGCATTTTTAGCGCGGCCAACATTTCTGGGGAAAGGCTCTCTGAATCTGGAACATCAGGTAATCCATCAGCTTTGATCATTCCGTGCGCAACATCGATTCGGAATCCATCTACTCCGCGATCAAGCCAGAACTTCAATACTCCGCGGAAATGTTCGCGAACTTCTTCATTCTCCCAATTGAGATCTGGTTGTTCTACTGCAAAGAGATGTAAGTACCACTGACCAGGTTTTCCATCTGCCTCAATTACTCGCTCCCACGCAGGCCCACCAAAAACTGCTTGCCAATTATTTGGTGGCAATTCGCCATTCGCGCCTTTGCCATCATGGAACATATAACGTTTGCGTTCCTTAGAACCTGGCGCTGCTTTTAACGCCGCCTTAAACCACTCATGTTGATCAGAGCTGTGATTTGGAACGATATCGACGATGACGCGAATTCCTAACTCATGTGCCTCTTTAATCATTCGCTCTGCATCTTTCAGAGTTCCATAATCAGGTTCAATATCCATGTAATTTGAAACGTCATAGCCATGATCATTTTGTGGCGATGGGTACCACGGGGTAATCCAAATCGCATCGATTCCTAATTGCTTTAAATATGGAAGACGTGAACGAATTCCTTCCACGTCGCCTTTGCCATCGCCATTTGAATCTGCAAAGGAACGGATATAAATCTGATACGTGACCGCATCACGCCACCACACGCGTTGGCTACGAGGTGCAAGCGTCATTTATTTCTCCCCTGGTTCAAAATATTTATTTAAGAACTCTCTCTCCTCATCGCGAAGGGGGCGCGAACGCTCATCTTTCATATCAACTGCTACCTGCACTGTTTTGCCACGCGAGACAACAGTTCCTTCTAATTTCGCTTCATAGGAAAGGTCAAAGGAGGAATTACCGATTCGTGAACACCAGACTTCAATATCAAGGAATTTATGTGGCTCTTTGATCGGTTCAATAAAGTCCACTTCGGCTCGCGCGACAACCATATCCATCAACATCGGTGTCTCACCGCGACGACCTGGTGCATACCAATGGAAATCCACGCGCGCTTCTTGGAAATACACAAGATAGGTCGCGTTATTAACGTGCTGAAACGCATCAACATCTGCCCAGCGCACTTCGTGCTTATATAAATGTCTCATCGAGTTAACTTTCGATATGTCACGCGATGTGGACGTGATGCTTCTGGTCCAAGTCGCTCCACCTTATTCTTTTCATACGATTCGAAGTTTCCTTCAAACCAGAACCATTGCGAATCACCTTCGTAAGCCAAGATGTGTGTCGCCACGCGATCTAAGAACCAACGATCGTGCGAGATAACTACCGCGCAACCAGGAAATTCCAACAGAGCATTTTCTAGCGAACCCAGCGTCTCAACATCTAGATCGTTTGTTGGCTCATCAAGAAGTAAAAGGTTTCCACCCATCTTCAGCGTCAGCGCTAGATTCAAACGGTTTCGCTCACCGCCAGATAGAACTCCGGCTGCTTTCTGTTGATCCGGGCCTTTAAAGCCAAATGCCGAGACATATGCGCGCGATGGCATTTCGTTATTTCCCACCTTGATGAAATCCAATCCATCGGAAACAACTTCCCATAGCGATTTCTTTGGATCGATTCCTGCGCGAGACTGATCGACATACGACGTCTTCACTGTTTCGCCAACTTTGATCGATCCTGAATCTGGTTGCTCCAACCCTAAAATCATCTTAAAGAGCGTTGTCTTACCTGCTCCGTTTGGCCCAATAACTCCGACAATTCCGTTGCGTGGAAGTGAGAATGACAAGTTGTCGATCAATAACTTGTCGCCAAAGCCTTTCGATAACTTATCTACCTCAACAACAACGTTTCCAAGGCGTGGACCCATAGGAATCTGAATCTCTTCAAAATCCAACTTCCTTGTCTTCTCTGCCTCAGCCGCCATCTCTTCATATCGCGCTAAACGAGCTTTAGATTTTGTCTGTCGCCCCTTCGCATTCTGACGAACCCATTCCAATTCTTCGGCCAAACGTTTTGCACGCTTTGCATCTTTCTGGCCTTCAATCTTCAAACGCGTCGCTTTCGTATCTAAGTACGTTGTGTAGTTTCCTTCATATGGATACGCACGACCTCGATCAAGTTCCAAAATCCATTCGGCAACATTGTCCAAGAAGTAACGATCGTGGGTAATTGCCACAACCGTTCCTTCATACTTACTTAAATGTTGCTCGAGCCATAAAACAGACTCTGCATCCAAATGGTTTGTTGGTTCATCTAAAAGTAA
>RFMS01000034.1 GCA_009927575.1 Actinomycetota bacterium | reverse complement strand
CCCGCGACATCCCGGACCACAACCGGGTGCTCTACCAGCTGAGCTACGCCCACCACGACATTCGTGGGTAATAGTACCTGTTACTGAGGTGCTTGGGTTTTTGTGAAGATGTTTGCGCGGTAATAGCGAAGTTCCTCGATTGAATCGCGGACATCGCCCATTGCTCGATGGTTTCCAGTTTTTGCAGGAGCTTTGAAATAGATCTCGGGATACCAACGTTTTGCGAGTTCTTTGAGCGATGAAACATCGACGATTCGATAATGAAGAAATGCATCAAGGTTTGGCATATCGCGAGCGATGAAGTTTTTATCCATGGAAATTGAATTTCCAGCAAGTGGTGCTGTGCCAGGTTTAATGCCAGTTGATTGAAGATAAGTAAGTACTTTTGATTCTGCTTCTTCCATCGAAGCGCCATTTAATATTTGTGGAAGTAGACCTGATTCGGTGTGCATATTTTTGACAAACTCAGACATCTGATCGAGTTTTCTTGAGTTGTTTTGATGACAACATCAGCGCCATCACCGATTGGGTTGAGTTCTGAGTCGGTAACGAGAACAGCGATTTCAACGAGCGCATCTTTCTCGAGTGAGAGACCTGTCATCTCGCAGTCGATCCAGATCAGGTGCGGGTTTTCGTTCGCCAATTGTTATCCGTTCTGTAACTTTTTCTGAAAAAGTATCGCGCGCCCGGCAGGAATCGAACCTGCGACAACCTGCTTAGAAGGCAGGTGCTCTATCCGACTGAGCTACGGGCGCATAGTGTGAAGTAGAACATGCGAAGTCTACCGAGTAAGAACCTATAAGGTTTCTCCTCGTGGCAGAGTTCATTTATACGATGAAGAAGGCGCGTAAAGCGCATGGTGACAAGGTCATTCTTGATGACGTCACACTCATGTTTCTGCCGGGCGCAAAGATCGGTGTTGTTGGTCCAAACGGTGCTGGTAAATCAACAGTGCTTCAGATTATGGCCGGGTTGCAACAACCATCGAATGGCGAAGCATTTCTCTCGCCGGGATATTCAGTCGGAATTTTGTTGCAAGAACCGCCTTTAGATGAGACAAAAACTGTTTTAGAGAATGTGCAAGATGGCGTCGGTGAAACGATGGCGTTATTGAAACGATTTAATCAAGTCAGCGAAGAGATGGCTTCACCTGATGCCGATTACGACAAACT
>RFMS01000134.1 GCA_009927575.1 Actinomycetota bacterium | reverse complement strand
CGCCTCATAGTTATTTCGCCATGACCTTCAAGATTTTCATTTTTCGTTTGAAGGGCCACAAGATCCGGCAATTTGGGCTTGAGTTCAAATACCTCTTCGATGGTAATTACTCTCTCTTTGCCAGGAATTTCATTCGCCAAAGCGTTTAGAAGAGTAGTTTTTCCAGCCTGTGTTGAACCACTAACTAAGATGTTTTTTCCCGCAATGAGTTCTTGTTTTAAAAAATCGGCAATTTCTTCATTTAAGACTTTTAGTTCACACAACTGATGTAATGATTTATCGCGAGCGATGTGTTTTCGAATATTTACTGCCCAATGCTCGGCAGTGACATCTGGAATGGCGACATGGAGTCGACTCCCGTCAGGTAAGCGCGCATCTACAAACGGATGAGAGAGATCAAGTCGACGACCACCCCACATCAAACAACGTTCGATGATATTTGAAACTTCTTCTTTAGTGAGAATGAGATTCGTTAATTCACTCTTGCCATTCCTCGCTATAAATATCCTCTCTGGTGCATTAATCCAAATCTCTTCAATAGTGGGGTCGTCTATCAGTACCTGTAACGCACCAAGTGGTGATTGGATTGGCGAGGATTGATCTAATCGGGAATGAGTTAATCGAGATTGATCTAATCGGGATTGAGCTACTCGCGTTTGAGCTACTCGAGTTTGAGCCAATGGCGATTGAATTAAGGGTGAACGAAGTTGTAACTCTTCCTCGTCTTCGTATGCCAATGACATGCGTGCAGACTTCCGCCAAAACCGACGAACGCCTCTTCTTTATCCCCAGAGCCCATTACTAATCAGGAAAAAACTACAAATGGTGATTTACAGGTGACTTTAGGTAAGACATCTTCTTCTTGAGAATTACAGAGCCGCTGCTTCAAGCCAGTCAATGAGCGTCATATGGGACTTCCACGAAATAACTTGTATCGTGAATTTCAGGTCTACCGAAGAATGCCCAACCGTTATTCCACATTCTTCAAAACCATCTTTCAATCGCTCAAGAGCTTTTGATGCTTCAAATTCGTTTCCAAGTATCAGAATCGCAAACTTCTCTAATCCAATACGGCAAAAAAATTCATGGCTTCTCAGACGTTGCTTAACGATGATAGATATTTTCATCAAAATTTCTCTCATTTGCTCAGCGGGAATTAGACTCTCCGTTAAATCGAGAGATATAAGTGTCAATTCGCCTCCATTTCTCTCACACCGTCTAATCTCTCTTTGAAGCATTTCATAAAAAATATTGGGTGAGTATGTGAGTGAAATTGGATCAATGAGAGCATCAATTTCAAATGGAATCTCTGTCATGCGTTTCTCTGAAGTTGTCACATATTCAGCAAAGCACAGAGAGGTATTCATTGGAAGGGGAATATCACCCGTAGACCACACGAGATACAATCACCTAATGAAAACCCATCGCCTTGCATTCTCCCTCGCCTCATTAGAGGGTCTTGGGTTGATTGCGCTCTCGGTCTACTTGGTTGTTAATGCGATTTTTAAGACGACGACTGAGATGGATGCGCTGATTGCAATGATTGCATTTTCATTCTTCGCCGGAACTGGATTATTGGTATCTGCGAAAGGGATTAAAGATAAGCGCCACTTTGGACGCGCGCCGATTGTGTTGGCGAATGCAATTGCGATTGGTGTCTCGTATTACATGATTACTGGAACACGGGCCATGATTGGAATTCCGCTGGGGATTATTGGTGCTGTGACGCTAATCGCGGCACTTTTTGCGATCCCTGAATCGCAATAAATTCGCCCCTGCGGGGTGGGCTAGATAGGCTGTACCACCGTGAGTCCGAACCTGACACCTGAGAACCACTTCGGTGGCTCATTTGGTTCCAATGAGTGGCTCGTTGATGAGATGTATGAAAATTTCCAACGCGATCCCAATTCGGTAGATCAAAACTGGCGAGATTTTTTTAGCAACTACACACCAGGCTCAGGAATAAGCGGTTCACCTGTTCAACCAGCACAAGCTCACAATTCACAACTGATGAATACCAAGTAAGCGGCGCGCCAAAAGGTGGCGTTCCGCCAGTTCCTAAATCAGTTGCGCGTGAAGCTGCTGCAAAAGTTGCTCCGGTAGTAAGTGCGCCGGTGAGTGAACAAGTCAGCGCGCCTGCTACTCAAGAATTTGTTCCGCAATCAACAGTGCAAACACCTGTTGTGCAACGCAGTACAACTCCTGCGCAACCGCCAGCTAAACCTGCACCAACCGTGACAAACCCAGATGCGTCGGTAGAACCAATTCGTGGTGTTGGTGCGCGCGTTGTGCAGAGTATGGAAGCGTCATTAAGTGTTCCAACTGCAACATCAGTGCGTGCAGTTCCTGCGAAATTGCTTATCGATAACCGCATCGTGATTAACAACCATATGAAACGCGCTCGCGGTGGAAAAGTTTCCTTCACTCACCTCATTGGTTTTGCGATGATCAAGGCGCTTAAGCAATTGCCAGAGATGAATAATTTCTATACTGAAATTGAAGGTAAGCCTGCAGTAGGTAAACCTCAGCACATCAATCTCGGTATTGCGATCGATTTGGCAAAGCCAGATGGTTCACGACAACTTCTCGTTCCATCAATCAAGGCGTGCGAGAGTATGGATTTCCTTCAATTCTGGCAGGCATATGAAGAGACAATTAAGAAAGCTCGCACCGGAACTCTCACTGTTGAAGATTTCGCTGGCACAACGGTCTCACTCACAAATCCAGGAACGATCGGAACAGTTCACTCCGTTCCTCGTTTAGTTGTTGGCCAAGGGTTAATTCTTGGCGTAGGAGCGATGGATTACCCCGCTGAATTCCACGGAGCAAGTGAAGAGACGCTCGCTAAGTTAGCGATTAGTAAAGTCGTAACGCTGACAAGCACTTATGACCATCGAATTATTCAAGGTGCGCAATCTGGTGATTTCTTACGCATCATTCACGAACTTCTCCTCGGCAACGAGTTCTACGATGAGGTTTTTGCAGCACTTCGTATTCCATACGTACCAATTCGTTGGCTACAAGATATTCAAGTCACGACTGAAGATGAGATTAATAAGACCGCGCGAGTTCAAGAACTTATCAATGCATATCGCGTGAGCGGCCATCTCTTAGCTGATATTGATCCGCTGACATATGTTCAGCATTACCACCCAGATCTTGATGTGGTGAACCATGGATTAACGCTCTGGGATCTTGATCGTATCTTTGCAACCGGCGGATTTGGTGGCAGACCATACGCCAAACTCCGACAAATTCTCGGTCGTCTCCGTGATTCATATTGCCGCACTATCGGCATTGAATATATGTATATTGAAAATCCAGACGAGCGACAATGGCTCCAAGAACATATCGAAATCGGCGCACCACAAATGGCGCGCGAAGAGCAGATGCGAATCCTGCAAAAACTCAATAGCGCAGAAGCATTCGAGTCATTCCTTCACACAAAATTTATTGGTCAAAAACGCTTCTCACTCGAAGGTGGCGAATCAGTTATTCCGCTACTTGATGCGATCGTTTCATCAGCGGCTGATGCTGGACTTGATGAAGCCTGCATTGGAATGCCACATCGTGGTCGACTTAATGTGCTCGCAAACGTTGCTGGTAAATCGTATGGCCAGATATTCCAAGAGTTTGAAGGAAATTACGTTGAGAATTCAGTTCAAGGTTCAGGCGATGTGAAGTATCACTTGGGAACAAGTGGCACCTTCACTTCACCATCTGGTTCGACAACTCAGATCTATCTCGCGGCAAACCCATCGCACTTAGAAGCAGTTAATCCAGTCCTTGAAGGAATTGTTCGCGCAAAACAGGATAAATTAAATAAGAAAGAAGCATTCTCAGTTCTACCGATCTTGATTCATGGTGATGCAGCATTTGCCGGACAAGGAGTTGTTGCAGAAACTCTCCAA
>RFMS01000083.1 GCA_009927575.1 Actinomycetota bacterium | reverse complement strand
CCTGAGAGATCGTCAGGAACGATTGTGCTCTTTAAGAATTTTAATGGATCTGCAAGATCTTCTTCGCGAGGAAGCAAACCGCGTCTTCCCATAACTTATCTCGATGGTTTCTGATTGTGTTTCACCAAGTACTCGCCAGAACGATGCGCACTCTCGTGCAGTTCGAGGTGAAACTTCTAAACCAACGAGTGATGCAAAGAGTTGTTGAGTTGGAGATTGTGTGGCGCGACGTCGCGCTTGTGTCTCGCGAAGTTTGATCATCGATGGCAGACGGTTTCCAGCTGCATCGACAACAACCTGATCAATCCAGCCATCAATGAGTGCGAGAACCATCTCTAATTTGGCGAGCGCATTTCGTTGCACATCGCTCTCTTCGGGGGTGAACATGCCACCAGTAAGTGCGCTCTGAATTGACTCAGGATTTGTCGGATCAAATTCTCCGGAGTTCATCGCATCTTCTGCTTGTCGTTGCATTGCAGAGAAATCAATTCGAATTCCTTTGCCGTACATTTCAATCGCAGTTCGTAGATATGAACTCAGCCATGGCGTATGTGAAAAGAGGCGAGCCGCAGCAATTTCACGAAGTGCAAGGTAGATCCGTACTTCTTGCGCTGGAATATCAAGTCCTTCACCCCAACGTACGACGTTCTCCGGGATGAGATACATCCGAACTGGATTGGTTAGTGGAAGCGAGACATCATTTGCGCCAGTTACTGTCGTTGCAAGTGATCCAATGGTTTGGCCAAGTTGAGTAGAAATCATCGAACCCATAAGCGTGCTCATGACAGCCGCGATGTTGCCAATCGGTGGCATCGTAAAACCCATACCTTGTGCGGCTTGAGCTAAATCTTCTTGCGAAGGCATCTGCGATGAGAGCGCATTTGTAATCCCTGAACTCATCCCTTCAATTAACGGCGTTGCAATTTCTTGCCAGCCAGCGATGCTCGAATCAATCCATTCGCGGCGACCCATCGCGCAGTTTTCTGGGATACCCAGCGAAGGAAATGTCGTTGCGCTATCCATCCATAAGTCAGCGATTGCAAAGGCTTCTCGAATCTCGTTGAGTTCGCTCACACCTACTGGTCGTTCGCCTTGGGCGGCGAGAAATTTCCGCGAGATATCACGGATGACATCTTTAGAGAGTTTGGCAGCGTTTCCTTGTCCTGTAAGTGATGCAATCAACGATTGAATATCTAAACCAAGTCCTGAAAATTGTTTGAAGATTTCATTAAATTGCATATTTCCGAATGGATTGACGTTCTTTGGTTCATTCTCGTCAGGATCGTTTGGACCGAAACCAAAACCGTTACTCACCAGATCTCCATTCGACAGATCTTCTTTCGACTCTATCTTTCGACTCTATCTAAAGACGTTGCTGGCCGTATAACCGCCAAAGTCCTCGCTTTCTTCCCGAGTGTTCTAGGCTGGCCCACATGATGAGCTGGTCTGCATGATGGCAACGAACGCACCGGTCTCAGCGCTTGTGTGGTGGATCATCCCCGGTTGCGCATTAATTGGCGCCATTATTTATGTGGTCTGGGTAGCTCGATTTCAGAAGAAGTACGAGAACGAGACCTCGCGTTCGGTAGGTAAGTTTAAGAAATTCCAAGATTCACTCTCAGCCCAACAGGGTGGCTCTGCAAAGCGAGATCGCGGTCAGAGATCAAAGATACGATCCGCATACCCAAGCGAAAAGTTAGATCAACACGAACGCTCTCAGATATGAATATCTCCCCACTCAGAATTGCTAGCCATGGTCCGACGCGATTGCTTCTCACCGTTCTCTTTGGGTTAGCACTTCTTGCACCACTTCCATATGTCGTGGTGAGGCCAAGTACTCCAGAGAATGTGATGGGGAAACTTATTTCCATCTCCGGTACTCAAACATTTCCGGTGAAAAAAGGTAGCGAACTTTTTATCACTGCTGTGTTGGTTTCTGATCCCAAGTCATACGTTTCAGGTTTTGAAGTTCTCAAAAGCTGGTTATCAGGATCAAGCGCAGTCTTTCCCCGCGCCGAGATCTATCCACCCACACAGAGCGATCAAGAGATATCTGCTGAAAACAAAGCAGAGATGACAAATTCGCAGAACGATGCAACAGCAGCGGCGTTAAATTACCTTGGATATCAATTAACTAAATCTGTACTTCTGAGGGGAACAAGACCTAGTTCAAATGCACATGGTCAATTGATGGCAAAGGACCTCATCCTTGAAATCGATGGCCAAAAAGTTACCTCTGCCTCTGAAATTCACGCGATTATTGCTCGCCACAAAATGGGTGATGCTCTGCCAGTTCTCGTGCAGAGAACAAGTCAATCGGGTTCGACGCAAAATCTGACCTTCGCCATCAAGCTCACCCCAAATGAAGTAGGTGATCCCGCCCTAGGAATCTATGTTCAGAATTCATACACATTCCCTTTTACGGTGAAGTTCAATATCAATAAAACTGGTGGACCAAGCGGAGGCTTAGTTTTTGCATTGGGAATTATCGAGAAGTTAACGGCTGAAGATCTTTTGAAGGGCAGAAAGATCGCTGGCACGGGAACGATTGATAGTGAGGGAAATGTTGGACCAATAGGAGGAATTACCGAGAAGATGATTGGTGCATCGCAAGCAGGTGCAACGATCTTCTTAGCGCCAGCGAAGAATTGCGTAGACATTAAGCAAGTCCCCAAGAATCTCTTGGTAATCCCAGTTTCTACGCTCAACGAAGCTGTGACGGTATTACGAAACACTCACCCTGAAGCACTGGCGGGCTGTCGCTAAGGTTGCGCCATGACGTTTGGTAACGGAGCAGGTGGCAACGGGGCAGGTAACAACCCTTTCAATTTCGGCGGCGAGAACCCTTTCAGGAACTTAAGACCTGGTGGCCGAAAGATTGGCCCATTGCCAATCACCATCATGGTTCTCATCGCGATCGGCGTTGTTTTAGTTTCCTTGAGTGGTTTCTATGCGGATCTACTCTGGTTCCGATCCGTGAATTTCACCAAAGTCTGGAGCACACTCCTTCTTACCAAAATCCAACTCTTTATCGTCTTCGGACTTTTAACTTCATTAATTGTCACTCTCAATGTTTACATTGCGTATAAGCGTCGACCAATTTATGTGCCGCTTGCAGTTGAAGCAGATAATCTCGAGCGCTATCGCATTCAATTGGAGCCGATTCGACGATTCGCTCTTCTTGGAATCGGCATTGCGCTTTTCTATTTTGCAGGATCAGCTGGATCACGCCTCTGGGAGCTCTGGCTACTTTTCCGTAACTCAACACCGTTCGGTGTCAAAGATCCGCAATTTAACCAAGACATTTCCTTCTTCGCGTTTCGATTGCCATTCTTACAAGCTCTCGTGGGCTGGGCATCATCTGTCGTTGTACTCGCATTGATTGCGAGCGCGATTGTTCATTATCTCTACGGCGGAATTCGCCTCCAAGTTAAAGATGACCGAACAACAGTTGCTGCTCGAGTCCAACTCTCAGTACTTCTCGGAGTTCTCGTTCTGATTAAAGCTGCGGCATATTGGTTAGATCGTTATGCGCTGGCGCTGAAAGAAGGAAAACTGATCACCGGTCTTTCCTACACCGATGTCAATGCGCTTCTTCCGGCTAAAGCGATTCTTGCCGGTATTGCGGTGGTCTGTGCGTTGCTCTTCTTTGCCAACATCATTCGACGCTCCTGGGTTTTGCCAGCTGCCGGTGTCGCGCTCTTGGCCGTCTCATCAATACTTATTAGTTCTATTTATCCAAGCCTGATCCAACAATTTCAAGTTAAGCCAAGCGAATCATCAAAAGAAGCGCCGTACATTCAGCGCAATATCGATGCCACCCGCGACGCATACGGGTTATCGAACGTAGAAGTGAAGGATTATCAAGCTACGTTGACGACCAATGCTGGTCAATTAGCAAACGATGCTGCAACTATTTCCAACATTCGTTTAATGGATCCCAACGTACTTTCTGCAACGTTTCGACAGTTACAACAGATTAAGCCGTACTACACATTTACCGAGTCACTTGATATCGATCGATACAAAGTCAATGGCGTATCTCGTGACGCAGTTGTTGCAGTTCGTGAATTAAATATTGCAGGTAACCCACAGCGAAATTGGATCAATGATCATTTGGTTTATACCCATGGCTTTGGTTTTGTTGGTGCATATGGAAACTCTGTCGATGCTGACGGAAAGCCAAATTTCATTGTTGGCGATATTCCACCAACAAAAGCACTAGGCGAGTTTCAACCTCGAATTTACTTCGGCGAAAACGTTCCAGATTATTCAATTATTGGCGGATCCCAGACTGGAACCAAAGTTGAATTTGACTATCCGGATGATAAATCGGCCAACGGTCAGGCAAATTACACCTATACCGGTAAAGGTGGCGTGCCAATGGGCTCGCTCTTTACCCGACTACTTTTCGCAATTAAGTATCAAGAACAACGCATCGTTCTTTCAAACTTAATCAACTCCAACTCAAAGATCCTCTTTGAACGTAATCCACGCGATCGAGTTGCAAAAGTTGCGCCATGGTTAACGTTGGATGGCGATCCCTATCCAGCAGTGATTGATGGTCGCATCACGTGGATTATCGATGGCTACACAACAAGTAATGGCTATCCATATTCACGCAAGACCAGTCTTTCGGGATCAACTGCTGATGCATTAACTGCGAATTCAACTTCGATTACTGCACAGGCAAATACATCAGTTAATTACATCCGTAACTCGGTAAAAGCAACGGTTGATGCCTACGATGGCACCGTCTCGCTTTACGCATGGGATGAGAACGATCCAGTCCTTAAAACCTGGAGCAAAGTTTTCCCTGGCGTAGTTCAGCCAAAGAGCGCGATCGACGCCAACCTCATGAGCCATCTGCGCTATCCAGAAGATTTGTTCCGTGTGCAACGAGATGTCTTGAGTTTGTATCACGTGAAATCTGCCGATGCGTTCTATGGCGGACAAGATTTCTGGCGCGTGCCACGAGATCCATCGACATTCGGTGGCAATTCAACAGCGCAACCACCGTACTACTACACAGTGCAATTACCAGGAGAAAAGACCGCAGCCTTCTCACTCACGACGCCATTTGTGCCACGCGGTGGTCGAGAGAATCTCTCCGCATTTGCAATTGTTAATTCCGATCCTGGAAGTGACTTTGGAAAAATAACAGTTCTCCAATTACCACGTTCAACAAATATCGCTGGTCCTTCTCAAGTTTCTTCAAACTTTGAAGCTAAGCCAGAAGTCGCACAAGCGCTCTCGCTCTTGCGACAAGGTGGCTCAGATGTTGTGCTGGGTAATTTGTTGACACTTCCAGTTGGCGGTGGACTTCTCTACGCACAACCGGTTTATGTTCGTGCAACAGGAAATAGTTCGTCCTATCCATTACTTCAGAAAGTTCTCGTTTCATTCGGAGATCAGATTGGTTTCTCTGACACTCTGAAAGGTGCGCTGGATCAAGTATTTGGTGGAAACTCGGGAACGAGTGTGAATACCGGAACTATTTCACAGAACAATTCATCGCCAACGACAAATAAAGCGCTCGCGAACGCACTTGCAAGTGCGCAAGCAGCGCTCGCAGATGCAAATGCCGCACTGACAAAAGGTGATTTCGCGGCATATGGCAGAGCGCAAGATCGATTAAAGGCTGCAATCGCTGCAGCAATTGCAGCGCAACGCAGTTAATCGATTCATTACTCGTCGTATGTCAATCACGAAAGTGTTGAAGGTTACGCGCGGATTTTTCTAATGTGCGCTTTTCCCATAGGATCGCGGTACCGACGCGGGGTGGAGCAGCTCGGTAGCTCGCTGGGCTCATAACCCAGAGGTCGTAGGTTCAAATCC
>RFMS01000124.1 GCA_009927575.1 Actinomycetota bacterium | reverse complement strand
GGACTTCGTGAGCGCAACGTATGACATGGAGATTTATTTATCAACTTCTTCACCGGAAAATCTCATTGAGAATTCCACGTGAAATAAGCGTTTTGTCGCAAATTTTCGACGATTCATAAAAAATAAAATTTAGTTATCAGATTGTTATCTTTCTAACACGAGAATCTGCCAACTTCTCTTCATCACATTTCTCGATATCTGCACTCAAAGGCGAACTCCGATCCAGTGATGGCGCTTCACGTTAGTCACATCTGTCATTTCATCTGCTTCACCATTTCATCTCCATCATTCGTGGAGTCGAAGAGGCATCGCTCGGTTCTATGTAGATGCCATCTCAGAGCACCTACTCTGAAGCGATCACTCTTACGTGAGTAATTCTTAGTGACTCCTCAACTCTTACTTGAGGAATTTAAAATTTCTGTTGATAAAGGTGTTGATAACCAGTACTTATCAGGGGATAACTCATACTGAACCCGTGGATAACAATTTTCCTCATCTGGAAAACTTCATTCAAGAAGATTTGTTTGCCACTAACGTCACGCAGATGCCTACGTATAAGCAGCCAACTCGCTCCAAACGCGCAATTCGCTCCAAACATCCAATCAAGCAACCAAAACTCCCAAATGTCCCGGAAGTCCGAATTCCACCTTCGCCCGCATCGGGTGGCGCTGAGATTCGACTCATTCGTAACCCAAGACGAAAACGGACAATTAGCGCATATCGCGAACAAGGTGCGATCGTTATTCAGATTCCGGCAAAACTTCCGGCTCGAGAGCTCAACGATCTCATCCCCGAAATGGTGCAACGCGTTTTAACGAGAGAGGCGCGGGAGAAGGTGACTGAAAATGAACTGATGGCTCGCTCGCTTGAGCTGCTCGCAATTATCTCCCTGAATTTTCGGAACGGCCAGTCTCCGTTACTTGGCGAACCATGAATGAACGGTGGGGTTCCTGCACCACCGTTGACCGAACCATTCGAATCTCAGACCGCCTTAACGGCGTTCCCCAATACGTCCTCGATTACATACTTCTTCACGAGCTGATCCACCTTCGAATTCCTGACCATGGGGTCGATTTCCAGGACCTGCTCGACCGATTTGGCGATAGTGATCGGGCCTGCGCCTTCCTTGAGGGGTATGAATGCGGGGCTCACGCGTAATTGAGCGTAAAAAAACCATCCCACGCGTGCGGAAAGACGGAGTTATGTGTACTCAGCGGGGTATCGTGAGCGTATTCGATCGGGCTTTGCGGGAGGTTCCCGCATGACCGAGCGACGATAGGAGGAAGAAATGGCAGAGACATATAAGGGTGAGGCTTACTGCGTGAAGTGCAAAGAGAAGCGTCAGTTCGAAGGAACCGTAAAGGTCTCGGACTCTGGTCGTCGTATGGCACAGGGCATCTGCCCAACCTGCGGCACAAAGGTGAACCGCATTCTCGGCAAAGCATAAAGTTAAGTTTCACTTAAAGAGTGAGCGCTGATTCAGCGCTCACTCTTTTTTTATTCTTCACACTGAGGTTTATTCGTTGCCTTGAGAGATCTCGACTCAAAGTCATTACGAGTCACCCTCAGTCGTTCCCTACTCAAATAAAGTCTTAAGCGCCAAAGCTTGCGGGCGGAATCAACTCCATCGCCACCAATCGGCCCTGACAGATCCGAAAGGTTCGCTGGGCTTGAATAATCAACGCGGCGTCTTCTCCCTCCCATCCCTCACTCGCAGGAAGTTTTTCGAGTGTGCACGACCT
>RFMS01000091.1 GCA_009927575.1 Actinomycetota bacterium | reverse complement strand
CTTACGGAAGGAGCGCTCGATGCAGTAGTAAAAATTGCTGCAAAACGAGCGCGTTAATCGCGATCGAAGAGGGCAGGTAGATTTACCCACTCAGTGCGCCCCTGTAGCCCAACGGCAGAGGCAGACGACTTAAAATCGTCACAGTGTGGGTTCGACCCCCACCGGGGGCACGTTAGAAGTAGGTTTAATTAAAACCGAAAAGCGAAGGAGAGAGATGAAAAGTTCAAATCCAGTTCTCAGCAAAGCATTTAATAACCAACGTGGTTTTGCTGCAATGGATGTCAATGATATTCGCGAGAGCAGAGAAAGTGATGTCAGCTCACTTGAGCAGAGTTACAACTCACCGGCTGCATCATCGCTGCGTACAGGTCGAATGACGATTGATGATGTTGTCACTCGCACCGGAATTCTCTTTGCAATTCTTCTTGTAACTGGTGCATTTGCATGGACAGCAAATCTTGGTGGCGGTGCACTGCTACTTGGTTTTGGCGGCGGATTTATCCTCGCCATGGTTATCTCGTTTAGCAAAAAAGTTCGTCCTGCGCTCATCATGCTCTATGCAGCGATGGAAGGATTGGCACTTGGCGTCATTAGCCATTTATATGATGCCGCTTACGACGGAATCGTCGCACAAGCAGTTGTTGCAACGCTCGCTGCAATTGCAGGTGTGCTCTTTGCTTATAAGAGTGGCCGAATTCGAGTAACTGCAAAATTCACGAAGACTTTAATGGCTGCAGTATTTGGTTACTTAGCGTTGGGAATTGCCAGTTTGATTGCTGGTGCATTCTTTAGCGTTGGTGGCGGTCTCGGTTTCTTTGGTCTAAGTGGCTTTGGCCCAATATTGGCGATCGCTGGTGTAGCAATTGCCAGCTTCTTCCTTGTCCTTGATTTCGATCAGATTGAAAAAGGTGTACGAGCTGGCGTCCCACAAGAACAATCATGGGTTGCTGGTTTTGGCTTGATGGTCACTATCGTCTGGCTCTACATGGAAGTCTTGCGACTGATTTCAATTCTCCGTCGCGATTAGTTCTCTATCGCGATTAGTTTTACAACTAGAGCGGCTCTTCTCCAATTCGTGGGGCAGAGCCGCTCTTATTTTGTAGGTCACGCGTCTCTGGTAGATCAAGCACAAGGAAGAGCGCAATCGAGAATGCGATAGCCGAGACAATCAAGGCTGTTCGATATGTAGAAATATCGGAGACAAATCCCAACAAGATTGGTCCCACCATCATGCCGGCATCACCTGCCATTTGAAAGACTGCAATGACTCGACCACTTCTGCCTTTAATGACATCGCCAACAAGTGCGGCACCGGTATTTCCATAAGCGCCACCAATTCCTAAGAACAACATGGCGACGAGATAAAACCAGATAGATTGCGCGAGAATTAACGTAGTGATTCCGCAGGCAATAAAAATAAATCCAATGCTGAGCGCTTTCTTTCTGCCGGCGTTATCTGAGAATTTTCCGGCGCGGATCAGAATTAACCCTTGTGCCAGCGCACCAACGGTAAAACCAATTCCTACTAATGTGGTTGTGCCACCGAGATCTTGAATAACGTAGAGCGGAAGAATTGACGATCTCACGCCAAAGAGAATCCAACTTGTTAAAAACGTCATGATCAACGCATATCGAAATGCTTTAATGCGAAACGCTTCTCGAATTGTGGTGGCAGGAAGTGTATGAACTGGTTCTTCCTTCTTTCCCATGCGGTGCTCGGAGAGAAAAATGAGACCAGTCAGTCCTGCCAGTGTGAGCGTTACGGAGTAGATAAAGAACGGTGCACGCGGTGAAAATGCAATGAGCGCACCGCCAAAAGCTGGACCAGCAATACCGCCAACGAGAAATCCACCGGTCGTGACCGATTGTGCTCGTCCGCGCTTGTCATCGCTGGTCATTCGAATTACGAGTGAACTTGATGCAACTGAGAACATTGATGATCCAAGTCCACCAGCGGCTCGAAGAAAGAGCAGTTGTTCATAACTTTGCGCTAGCCCAGTGAGGAATACGAAAAAAGCAACCATAAATAACCCACTGCCGAGAACAAATCTCTCGCCAAAACGCTCGACGAGTTTTCCGGAAACTAAACCGGAGGCAAGGCGGGTGATGGCAAACATCGAAATAACCAGACCAATTGCGGCATTGCTGACGCCGAACGATTTAGCGAAAATTGGGATGGCAGGAATGATCAGGCCAAAACCCAACGCAACGAAGAACGAAACCGCCGTGATAACCGTTACTTCGCGCGGTAAATCAGTAAACGGTGAGTTAAACCGTTTGATGGCTTAACCGACCGATTCGCCCGCGGCTTCTTGTCGCGCACTGGCGTGCTCAGCGCCAGTCTGCAAAGGTTTTTCACGCAAGAAGAGTGCAAAGAAGAATCCCAAGAGCGTTACTGGAGCTGCTGCAATGAAGACAACATGGAATGCATCAGTAAACGCGGTGAGAACAACTGTCTTTACTGCATCTGGAAGTTGCGCGATACCAGCGGTGTTACTTGTAAGTGATCCGATTGCTGCTGGATCAATCTGTGAGGCAACAGTTGGGTTTGCTTTCGCAAACTCAGCGAAACCTGATTTCATATTTTTTGTCACTTGATCGGTGAGAATTGTTCCGAAGATTGCCGTTCCGAATGCGCCACCGAGTGAACGGAAGAAGGTATTGCCGCTTGTGGCAACGCCTAAGTCTTTGAAATCAATATCGTTTTGCAGAGCGATAACGATGGTCTGCATGGAAAGTCCGAGACCCATACCTACGATGATTGCGTAGATGGAGAGTTGCCAATAGGGAGTTTCAATACCTAATCGAGTCATCAGCAAGAGGCCGAGCGACATAAAGAGCGTTCCAATAAGCGGGAATTTCTTGTACTTACCGCTCTTGGAGATCATGCGTCCACTAGTAATTGTCATCGAAACAATGCCGAGCATTAATGGAATTAATTTCAAACCAGCTTGAGTTGCGCTATTTCCTTTAACAACTTGGAGATAGAGCGGCAACATCACGATGGCACCGAACATGCCAGCGCCGATAATGAAACCCAAGATTGAAGTGAGTGAGAAGGTGTGATTCTTGAAGAGCGTGAGGGGAATAATCGGTTCGACTGCAGTTCGCTCCCACACTAAGAAGAGAATGGTGAAGAGAACACCAATAACGAGGACAATGATGGTGAAAGTACTTGTCCATCCTTTTTCTGGGCCGTAAACCGAGAGACCGAGCAGAACGGAGACCACTGCGATAACGAGAAGAAGCGCTCCGAAGTAATCAATTTTGTGCTCGCGTTTTACTTTAGGAATATGGAGAACGATTCCAGTAATAACCATGGCGAGAATTCCAAATGGCAGGTTGATGTAGAAAATCCAGCGCCATCCAGTGATACCAAGAATGGAAGTGTGGTCAGAGAAGAAGCCACCAAGGAGAGGACCAGCAACAGACGATAAGCCCCAGACGGCTCCAAAATATCCTTGATACTTACCGCGATCTCGTGGTGCAACGATGTCGCCAATGATGACGAAAGTAAGCGCCATTAAGCCACCAGCGCCAAGACCTTGAAGCGCACGTGTAGCGATGAGTTGTCCCATATTTTGTGAAGCACCGGCGAGTAGCGAACCAATTAAGAATGTGATGATGGCAAATTGATATACCGGTCGACGACCGTAAAGATCAGAAACTTTTCCATAAAGTGGTGTTGATGCGGTTGATGTCAAAATGTACGCAGTGACAACCCAGGTGTAATGGTTAAGACCATTGAAATCTTCAACAATGCGCTTAAGAGCGGTAGAAACAATTGTTTGATCCAGTGCTGCAAGAAGCATTCCGGTCATAAGTCCACTGAGGACCACCATAATTTCTTTATGGGTGAGCGGCGCATTTGATTTTGACATGTGAGACCTTTCCAAAGACAGCAATGTGACTCAATTGAGAATTTGTTGAAATTTCAAGCGTTAGGGTACTCCTGAGCCCTTTATAATTCCCTCCGAAATCGTTGGTGTGCGTACAAATAAGTAAGAAATGGGTCACATGAAGAGTGTTACTGCGGAAAACTTGGTGAAAACCTACGACAAAGGTGCAGTTCGCGCACTCGATGGACTCTCCCTCGATGTTGAAGAAGGCACAGTTCTCGGCGTCCTTGGCCCAAATGGTGCGGGGAAAACAACGACCGTTCGAATTCTCGCCACTCTACTTTCACCAGATTCTGGTTCAGCGACAGTTGCTGGAATTGATGTCATTAAACATCCAGACAAAGTGCGCGAAGTAATTGGTTTATCTGGTCAATATGCAGCAGTCGATGAAACGTTAACAGGTTGGGACAACTTAGTGATGTTCGGCCAGCTGTATCACTTAGGAAAATCTGCCGCTGTCTCTCGCGCAACTGAACTTCTCGAGCGCTTCTCACTCACTGAAGCTGCACGTCGACCGATTAAGACATATTCCGGCGGTATGCGTCGCCGTTTAGATTTAGCAGCATCGTTGATTGTGAAACCAAAAGTGCTCTTTCTTGATGAACCAACGACAGGACTTGATCCGCGTGGTCGACAAGATATGTGGGGCGTGATTGAAGAGTTGGTAAAAGATGGCGTCACACTTCTTCTGACAACACAATATTTGGAAGAGGCCGATCAACTCGCAGATGAGATTGCTGTTATCGATCATGGACGCGTGATTGCACGAGGCTCGTCAGATGAACTTAAACGACAAGTCGGTGGTGAACGATTAGAAATTGTTGTCGAGCAAGCGCATGTATCTGCGACCGCACGAATTGTTGAAACTGTGAGTGGTTCGAAAGTTGCGATTGACGAAGGGCTTCGCCGAGTTTCTGCACCGGTAACAACAGGTGCGAGCGCGCTCATTGAAGCGCTCCGAGCTTTCGATGCTGAAGGAATTCACCCGCTTGATATTGGCTTGAAGCGGCCATCACTTGATGACGTATTCCTCGCCTTAACGGGACATGTTGCTGAAGAAGAGAAACCAGCTGAACCTGACGTACGAGGCCGAAAGCGAGGCAAGAAGTAATGAGTTTTGTTTCTGATTCCTGGATTATTACCAAGCGCCAATTACTGCAATTAACGCGTGTTCCGGAAGTTCTTATCTTCTCAACGATTCAACCCGTGATGTTTGTATTGTTATTTAGATATGTCTTTGGTGGCTCTATTCAAACTGGGCAACCAGGAGGATATGTTCAATTATTGATGCCAGGAATTTTGTGCAGACCGTTGCATTCACGCTTGCGGGAACTGCATCTGGTTTAGCAGAAGATATGAAGAAAGGCTTGATCGATCGTTTTCGATCTCTTCCGATCGCGCGCTCTGCGCTTGTCATCGGACGAACTTTAGGAGACGCACTTCTTAACATCTTGGTCTTATTTGTGATGGGACTTGCAGGCTTTGTCGTTGGCTGGCGACCAAGTTCGGGAATTGCCAAAATTTCCTTGGCATTTCTCTTCTTACTCTTCTTTGGTTATGCGCTCTCATGGATTGGTATCTATACCGGGTTAGCTGTTCGCGATGCGCGAGTAGTTCAGAACGTGAGCTTCTTAGTGACATTCCCCATGACATTTCTCTCTAATGCATTCGCACCAACTACTGGAATGCCACGTCCACTTCAATACTTTGCAGAATGGAATCCAGTCTCGACGATGGTGGCTGCATGTAGAGAACTCTTTGGTCTCCAAAATCAATTTGGGGCAACGGCTGGTTCATTTCCGAGCGAACATCCGCTTATTACGTCACTCTTTTACATGGCGTTGATTATGGTGATTTCGTTCCGCTGAGTGTGCGGAAATACATCAATACGTCGAAGTAGATAATTGCAAAAGAAGTAGGCGCTTAGCTGAGAAATTCTGCTTCAAGAATTGCGACGGAAATACTCTTTCCGTTAGGAGCGGTGTAGGTAACTGTTTCACCGACTTTTGCACCAAAGACCGCTGCTCCAAGTGGTGATTTTTCGCTATACACGTCGAGATCACCTGAAGCGATTTCTCGAGATCCAAGTAAGAATTGCATCTCATCGCCAGCAATATCGACGGTAATTTTCATTCCAAGTCCGACGACGCCAGATTCACTTGCAGGTGGTTCGCCGATGATTGCGTGCTCGAGCATATGTTTAAGTTGGCGAATTCTCGCCTCCATCTTTCCTTGCTCTTCTTTCGCAGCGTGATAACCACCGTTCTCTTTTAAGTCACCTTCTGCTCGTGCCGCTTCAATCTTCTTAACGATTTCAGTGCGGCCAGGACCTTCAAGGTGCGCAAGTTCATTGCTGAGTCGATCAGCAGCTTCTTGCGTCAGCCAAGTCTGGGTGGTCTTCTCGGTAGCCATAGGGGCATACCGTAACTACAAAATCTTTTAGCGACAATTTGTCTTTTAACGGCAACCTGTCTTTTAACGGCAATCTGTCTTTTAACGGCAATCGAGAACTGCAGCGTTGACTGGTTTTAAGCGTGCTGGGATTTGAACTATTCGAATAATCGACTTCTCCGCTGATGGCGCAATCTGGTCGGTAATTTCGCCAACGACATTCTTATCAATATCGCGCGCTACAAGGGTGCAGGTAATCGCTTGGCTTGGGTTTCGTCGTTGTACTTGATAGCGGATCTCGATTGATGGTTTAGCGGAAGTTGATTGTGCCACTTGTGGTTGAAAATCCAATAGTGTGAATCGAATTTCTGGGTTGGAGTGATACAGCGCGCTCCATAAAAGCCAAGGGATTCCAATCAGTGCAAAGAGCAAGCCAGGAATACGCCATGAGATCGTGGCTTTTCCGTAGCGATCATTGAGATAGGCAATTTCGGTCTCACTAAATTCTCGGTGCGGAAATCGTTCGCGCCATTGTCCCGCGCGGCCGAGAGAGCCCTTGAACCTGCGCTCTCTAAACATGGGAAGATTCTGACATGGATTCCACATCAACGAGCGCTATCGGTGGCTACATCGTCCTTGCACTGATTGCCGGCAGCTTTCTTCTCTTTATGAGTTTTTACCGGAGATATAAGAGAGCCTCTCGATCTGATGAGAATTCTTCAGATAATTCAGAGTAATTCGACAACGATGGAAATCTCTGAAGAAATGTATAGCCAATGAAGGCATCCACTAAGAAAAGTGATCTCGGCGAAGTAATTCTCTTTGCCATTGCAGTTATCGTTCTGAGTGGAAGTTTCATTCGATTAGGTTTATGGCAACTTGATCGCGCACATGATTTAAAGCGAGTGCAATCAGTAAAGCCAAATTCAACGGTTATTAATCTCCTAGACGTCGCCCAGCCAGGAAGTAATCTTTCGGGTAGCTCTGTAAATCGCATTGTTCGTTTTAGCGGAAGGTACGTGGCTCAATATTTAGCGCCACATCAAGCAAACGGTGGCCAGACCTGGCGTGTGGCACTTATGGAGATTCCTGATATTGGCGCGATTCTGGTTGCTCGCGGCGTGCAAGAGTCAAAGACTATTTCACAGAGCGATCTACCTTCTGGCGTTATAGAGGTGGTTGGACGATTAATGCCCCGTCAATTTGATGATCGTGCACCGACTACAGAAGGTTCACTGGTGCGAATCGATAGTTCTTTAATAGTCGGCGACACAGATCTTGCACTCTTTGACGGGTTCGTTATCGCACAGAGTGAAAAATCTCAGGAAAGCGATTCCGCGATCGAGTCAATGAAACGAATTGACGCATCGCCTGCAAAACCCACTGTGCCCGGTTTCTACTGGCAACATATTGCTTATGTCGCCATATGGTGGCTCGCCGCAGGCGTAGTACTTTTTCTCCCGTTCTATCAAAGAATTCGCAAGCGAGAGCAGGAAGAAGGGCTCACTCATGAGTGACCAAGGAAATGAATCAAATCTGAGCGGTGCGCTCAAGCGATTTCGAGTGATGGCTTTTGTCTCAGGGACAATGTCACTACTTCTCTGGTTTATCTATGTACCCATTGGCCAACTTGCCTCAAGTGATCTCAAAGAACAATTGCTTTGGATTCCGTTGATCCACGGATATACCTATCCTTTCTACGTTTTTACAGCGCTCCACCTCTCGGTGAAAGCTCGTTACTCCCTACAGAAAATGATTATTTTTATCTTGGCTGGAACCTTGCCAGTGGCTTCTTTTATCGCTGAACGTCGAGCTGTGAAAGAACATATGTAAGTGAAGCAATTAATAAAGTCGCTTCTCTACCCGCTTTATGAGCGGCGGCTGATTCAATCGTTAGATCTGACCAAAACACCACATCACATCGGGTGATCTTGGATGGAAATCGACGATGGGCGAAAGCAAATCCAACAGCAGATGGTGATATCTCTACATCTCGAGGACATCGCGCTGGCGCCGGCAAAATCGTTGCGCTATTGGATTGGTGTGAAGAGGTTAATGTCAAAGTCGTCACTCTCTGGTTACTCTCCAATGACAATCTCAAACGACCAGCATCAGAGCTCAATCCACTTTTGGAGATTATTGGTGACACTGTTGAAGAATTGGGACACCGTGGTCGGTGGGAAGTGAGACCGATGGGGTCGTTAGAACTTCTGCCAGAAGATCTTCGAAACAAACTCACATCTGTGGCCGAAAAAAGTCGAGGCATCGAAGGCGTCATCGTGAATGTGGCAATTGGCTATGGTGGCCGAAAAGAAATTGTTGATGCTGTAAAAAACGTAATTACCGAATCAGCTAAATCTGGAAAGAGTGCAGAAGAAATTGCGGAAGCGCTCTCAGTTGAAGACATAAGTAAGAATCTCTACACCGCGGGCCAGCCAGATCCGGAGTTGGTAATCCGTACATCGGGTGAACAACGACTTGGCGGCTTCTTGCTCTGGCAGAGCGCCCACTCTGAGTTTTATTTCTGCGAGGCGTATTGGCCAGATTTTCGTAAAGTGGATTTCCTTCGAGCGCTCCGTGCTTACTCAGTTCGTGAGCGGAGATTTGGTTCCTAGTTTTCGATAACGGCACTCTTCAACAAAGACTTCTCACCAATCTGTAATCAAAGATTTACTTTTCACTATCGCGTGTCGCAACTGTCCGATTCCTCCCTGGATTTACCTTTTACCCCATACCCACCCGCCCGTTTCAACGTTCACGCGTAGGAGAAGGCCCGATTACAACTCAAAAGACGGTTGGCAGATCCCGACCGAAAGCCTCCAGCGAGGCGCGCAGCGCAGATTCCGCGCTGAAAACTTACGTCATTGATACCAGCGTGCTTTTGGCAGATCCATCCGCACTCTTTCGATTCGCTGAACATGAAATCATCATTCCGATAGCGGTTATCGGCGAACTAGAAAATAAGCGAGATCATCCCGAATTAGGCTTCTTTGCTCGCTCCGCACTTCGATCACTTGATGATCTGCGCATTCAACATGGTCGCCTTGATCAACCACTTCTCATTACAGAAGAAGGCGGAACGCTCTCTGTAGAACTCAATCACACTGATACGTCATCACTTCCAGCAGGTTTCTTCCGTGATGGCACAAATGATTCGCGAATACTTGCAGTAGCTCGCAATTTACTTGCAGATGGAAAACACGTTGTCCTTGTTACCAAAGATCTCCCACTTCGAGTCAAAGCATCATCAATGGGAATTGTTGCTGAGGAGTATCGAGCCGAATTAGTTCCGAATACTGGTTGGACAGGAATGGAAGAGGAGAGCGTTGCTGGCTCGGTCATCGATTCGCTCTATTCACAAGATCGAATAGAACATCCGATCGCAAAAGATTTCCCCTGCCATACCGGAATCGTTCTCCATTCCGAAAAAGGAAGTGCGCTCGCTCGCGTCACTCACGATAAGAAATTGCAATTAGTTCGAGGTGATCGATCTGCATTCGGACTTCATGGTCGAAGCGCAGAACAACGAGTTGCCCTCGACCTCTTACTTGATGAGAGCGTTGGAATTGTCTCGCTCGGCGGACGAGCTGGCACTGGAAAGTCAGCGCTTGCGCTCTGTGCTGGACTTGAAGCAGTGATGGAGAAGCGCCTCCATAAAAAAGTCGTGGTCTTCCGGCCGCTCTACCCAGTTGGCGGACAGGAACTTGGCTACTTGCCGGGATCTGAGGGCGAGAAAATGTCACCGTGGGCGCAGGCTGTCTTTGACACACTGGGAGCGCT
This sequence comes from Actinomycetota bacterium, assembly GCA_009927575.1. Taxonomy (GTDB): domain Bacteria; phylum Actinomycetota; class Actinomycetes; order Nanopelagicales; family Nanopelagicaceae; genus UBA7398. The sequence continues at coordinate 15,560 of RFMS01000091.1, read as the reverse complement.
CGTTAGCCCACAAGTTATCGAAGAGATTTTGGATCGCGGGTTGATCGAAGTTCTCCCGTTGACCCATATCCGTGGTCGCTCACTCCATGACTCATTTGTCATCGTTGATGAAGCGCAGTCTTTGGAACGAGGAGTCCTCCTGACAGTTCTCTCTCGTATCGGCCAGGGCTCTCGAGTAGTCCTTACCCATGATGTGGCGCAACGAGATAACCTGCGAGTTGGTCGACATGACGGAGTGGTGGCGATCGTGGAATCCCTCAAAGGCCATCCGCTATTTGCCCACATCACCTTGACGCGAAGCGAACGTTCACAGATCGCAGCCCTCGTTACTGAGATGCTGGAAGAGCCGCTTAACTAGTTTTGCCGCTTAAATTCGGACATTTTGGGCGTTTCGCGCCGTGCGTAAATCGGTTGGCATATCTCACATTCACAAAACGGGCATAACGGACTCTCCACCGTCTGACCTGCGGTTTTGTTTTTCCACAATTTTCGTGATGGAAAAAAGATAGCCCCTTATGCGGGCTTAAATTTGCGACACCCCACCTCATTTGCCACCCTAAAACCCTTCCCGCTCGCCATTGAGACCGTTTTAGGACGGTGGATCTGGTGCGAAGGAAGAGTTTCATAACGAAATGTTTTATTCGGAATGTTTCTCTGAGGAATGAACGGATAGGGAAAGGAGCGTCACCGATGAACTCTGCGCCTGTAACGGCTCGAGTGAGTAGCCGTCGACGACGCGTCATCCTGACCGCAGCCCTCTCCCTCCTCTTTATAGCAATCGTTGAACCAACCTATGCCCAAGGTTCTACGACCATTGCCGTTGACCTCGGCCCAGTACTTCGTACTGCTGAAGCTGCCTCGCAACATCAAGATTCCCTTATTGGAAATGGCAGCACCACAACTCTTGAGCTCGATCCGACTGCGCTGGTGAATGCTGGCGAGATCGCGATGATCGCTCAAATCTCCAAGCAGATTGAAGCCGCACGAAATCCAATCGGCGCAAAGCTTTATGCAAAAGATCTAGTTCTCAATACGTATAACTGGAGTGAAAAGCAGTACTCCTGCCTCAACTCGCTCTGGAATAAAGAGAGCCATTGGAATTACAAAGCTCGAAATCCTCGAAGCGGCGCACATGGAATTGCACAAGCTCTTCCAGCGACCAAGATGGAATCAATCAGTACTGATTGGCGCACAAATCCACTTACTCAGATTCAATGGGGGCTTTCATATATCCAGAGCCGCTATGAAACTCCGTGCAAGGCTTACGCAAAGTGGAAGCGTTCGCGCTACTACTAAATCCCAGCCCGCTTTCCAATTGAGATGGGCTTACTTGTCTCAGCAAAGAAATCATTACCTTTGTTATCGACAACGATAAAGGCAGGGAAGTTCTCGACATCGATCTTCCAGACTGCTTCCATCCCTAGCTCTTCATAATCAAGTACTTCTACTTTTTTAATGCAATCTTGCGCAAGGCGAGCAGCCGGTCCGCCAATAGAACCAAGATAGAAACCGCCGTTAGCTTTGCACGCGTTGGTTACTGCTTGCGAACGATTTCCTTTTGCCAACATGATTAACGATCCGCCAGCTTTTTGAAATTGATCAACATAAGAATCCATTCGACCTGCAGTAGTTGGTCCAAATGACCCTGAGGCATAGCCGGCAGGAGTCTTCGCCGGGCCTGCGTAATACACCGCGTATTTCTTGAGGTATTCGGGCATCGGCTGACCGGAGTCAAGGAGCGATTTGATCTTGGCATGCGCTAGATCTCGCGCAACCACCATTGTTCCCGTCAATGAAACTCGCGTCTTAATTGGGTATTGCGAAAGCGTCTTAAGAATCTCTGCCATTGGTTGGTTGAGATCGATCTTCACCACATTGTCGTCAAGGTGTTCATCAGTAATTTCGGGCATGAAATGAACAGGATCGCGTTCGAGCTTCTCAATGAATACGCCATCTTTGGTGATTTTTGCTTTTGCCTGTCGATCGGCTGAGCACGAGACAGCAATCGAGATCGGAAGCGATGCGCCATGGCGTGGCAATCGGATCACTCGAACATCGTGACAGAAGTATTTGCCGCCAAATTGTGCGCCAATGCCTAGGGTTTGGGTGAGCTGATGGACTTGCTTCTCTAACTCCAAATCCCGGAAGGCGCGGCCAGTCTTTGCATCACCTTGAGTAGGAAGTGAATCGAGATATTTTGCGCTCGCCAACTTCGCGGTCTTTGCAGTGAACTCAGCGCTCGTTCCGCCAATGACAATCGCCAAGTGATAGGGCGGACATGCTGCAGTTCCGATAGAACGTAACTTCTCATCGAGCCAATTCATAAATGATGTGGGATTGAGAACTGCTTTTGTCTCTTGATAGAGAAAAGATTTATTTGCACTCCCGCCGCCTTTAGCGAGGAAGAGGAAGTTGTATTCATCGGGGTGGTGGCTATCTGAATAAATTTCAATCTGCGCAGGCAGGTTATTGCCGGTGTTCTTCTCTTCCCATGTCGTGACTGGCGCCATTTGCGAGTAGCGAAGATTTAATTTTGTATAGGCATCGTAAACACCACGTGAGATTGAAATTTCATCACGTTCACTAGTGAGGACATGTTGGCCTTTTTTGCCCATAACAAGGGCGGTTCCTGTGTCTTGGCACATCGGAAGAATTCCGCCCGCTGAAATATTTGCATTCTTGAGTAGATCAAGTGCAACGAATCGATCGTTGGGCGAGCTTTCTGGATCTTTGAGAATGTTCGCTAATTGTTGGAGGTGCGCGCTACGCAGGTAATGGTTGATGTCGTGCATCGCCACTTCGGTGAGATTGGCAATTGCTTCGGGCGCGACTTTGAGGAATGTTCGACCATCCGCTTCAAAAGTTGAAACGCCATCAGTACTTACAAGTCGATACTCCGTATCATCTTTGCCGATAGGAAGTAGGTCCTCGTAAGAAAACTCAGGCATCGCTTATTCCTCAACCGGCTTTGCAGATTCAAGTTTCTTGCGAGCGCCATCGAGCCATTCCTGACAGATCGCTGCCAACTCTTCGCCGCGCTCCCACAATTTCAAAGATTCTTCAAGAGTTGTACCGCCTGCTTCAAGACTGGCGACAACTTTTGTGAGTTCGTCTCGAGCTTCTTCGTAGGAGAGTTTCGCTGGCATATTCCTAATCTACTCCTTGTTTAACTTTCACTCTCGCCAGTTGCTGTTGCCAAAGCCACACCGTCCGCTAATCGCAACTTCAACTGGTCGCCACTTTTAAGATCTTTTGGCGACCTCGCAATCGAGCCATCTGCTCGTTGCACAACTGCATAACCTCGATCGAGTGTTGCTTGTGGTGACAGTGTTCGGACTCTCGCTGCAATTTGTTCAATCTCTGTTTTTGCTCGAACTACGAGCGCATCCATACTCCGCCATGAGCGTCGAACTACAACTTTTAGCGCATCTTCTCGTGTACTCACCATAATTAATGGATCTTTCATGACGGGACGTTGAAGTAAACCAGCTATTTTTGTCATCTCTAAGACCACTAAATCATTGATCCGTCGATCAGCACGATCTCGTAATTGTCGAATTTTCGTTAACTCTTCCGCCATATCTGGCACGACACGTTTTGCAGCATCAGTTGGTGTGGATGCGCGAAGGTCTGCCACGAGATCAAGGAGCGGTGCATCTTGTTCATGTCCGATTGCGCTAACAATCGGCGTTTCACACGACGCAGCAAGTCGAACTAATCCTTCATCGCTAAAGGGGAGTAGATCTTCAAAAGATCCACCGCCTCGAGTAATGATGATGACATCAACGTCGGGATCGGCATCAAGTTCTTTAAGTGCCTTAGAAACTTCAATCACCGCTGCGCTTCCCTGCACTGCGACTTCGCGAATTTCAAAATTAACTGATGGCCAACGCTTTCGCGCATTCTCGACAACATCTTTCTCAGCTGCGCTTGCACGACCGCAAATCAACCCCACTTTATTTGGCAGAAATGGCAGTGGTTTTTTTCGTTCCGGAGCGAAGAGTCCTTCTGCAGTGAGAACTTTCTTGAGATGTTCCAATCTCGCAAGAAGTTCACCGATACCAACTTGTCTAATCTCTTTTGCATTGAGCGAGAGCGATCCAGTTGGGGTATAAAAATTAACTTTGGAATTGATGACAACGCGTGCATTTTCCGGAAGTGGTGAAGCGGCTTTAAATACTGCGCGCGGACAGACTACTTGGAGATACATATCTACGCTTGGATCACGCAATCTCATATATAACATCGTGCCTGAGCCACGATCATTAACTTGCGCTAATTCACCTTCAACCCAAATCGTTCCTAAACGATTGATGTACTCACTAATGGCTTCGGAGATAACGCGGACTGGTGCGGGTTTCTCCGCTGAAGTTTCGAGCACAGCGCGATACTAATAGGATGCGCGCATGGCTAAACGGGTTCTCCTCGCGGCACCACGCGGTTACTGTGCTGGCGTAGATCGAGCCGTTATTACCGTTGAAAAAGCGCTTGAACTTTATGGTGCGCCGGTTTATGTGCGAAAGCAGATTGTTCATAACAAGCATGTTGTTGCAACGCTTGAGAAGCGTGGCGCAATCTTCGTTGAGGACACCAATGAAGTGCCAGAAGGAGCGATTGTCGTTTTCTCTGCACATGGCGTTTCACCGGCTGTTCACGAAGAAGCGGCAAAGCGCCAACTCAAAACAATTGACGCTACATGTCCGCTCGTAACCAAGGTTCATCATGAAGCAAAACGATTTGCAAAAGACGATATGCAAATTCTCCTTATTGGCCACCATGGCCACGAAGAAGTGGAAGGCACTGCTGGTGAAGCGCCAGAACACATCACCGTTGTCGATGGACTCGATGGTGCACGAAACGTTCAAGTAGATCCGAATAAGAAAGTTGCCTGGCTCTCTCAAACCACACTGAGCGTTGATGAAACACTCGAAGCAGTTGGAATTCTTAAAGAACGCTTCCCACAATTAATGGACCCACCGAGCGATGACATTTGTTACGCCACCCAGAATCGTCAAACTGCCATCAAGCAATTGCGCCACAAGCTGATCTCATTCTCGTTGTTGGCTCAACCAATTCTTCTAACTCAGTGCGCCTCGTCGAAGTAGCAAAAGAATATGGCGCGAAAGCTGGATACCTCATTGACTATGCCTCCGAAGTAAAAGATGAATGGTTTAACGGAGTGGAAACAATCGGTGTCTCTAGCGGCGCATCAGTTCCAGAAATCCTCGTCACAGATTTACTCGAAGAGTTGGCTCGACGCGGTTATTCCGATGTTGAAACAGTGACTGCGACTGAAGAAAGTCTGCTTTTTGCGATCCCACCTGAGCTGCGTAAAGATCTACGCGCTGCGGGTAAGTGATCCCTGCTTCTTCTTCGTTAAGTAAATTACCCATGCAACTGCTGCGCCAGTAATTAAGAACGTTGCTTCGCTAGCAAGTGCAGCAAAGAGTTCTACCGCTAATCGAGTGGGCTTGAGTGATGCGCTTCCAATAGTGGGCATAAGAAGGATCATTGCTGCAGCGAATGCGATGGGTGGATTAACAACTGCTGGGTAGAGAGTTCCAGGGCGGCCGAGTTTGATGCCACCAAAGTATGCGAGCCAGATAGCTACGCCGGTGATAACGCCAACACCATTTCGAAAGAAAATCTCAATCATCCCTATAAATGCAATGAACAAAAATTGGAGAATGACAACACCAGGCGCTGTTAAACCTGGTCCCTGAATGGGGTTCTTTATTGATACATCAGTCATCACTTATCACCTATTTCTTCAGCTTCGATGAAATCATCATCGTCGCTAATCCCTCGTAATTCTCGAACATTTCCTGGCGAATCTGGATATTCGATCGCGAGCTTATCTTTATCTCCACTTACTCCAAGATTATGGATTCGACGAGCCGGACTGAGCACAGTTCTCTCTGCGGTTGGAATTAAGTCTTCATACGCTTTTGCTGTCGAAGAAATGGCCTTTCCCACAGCCACAATTTTCCCGTGAAGCAATGTAATATTTTTTAAGAACGTCGTTGCAACGTTCTTAATATCATCTGCATTTTGGGCAAGTTTATTTCTGGTAAAGATATATCCAACTGTTCGCAAAAGCGCCATCATGCTTGTTGGCGTTGCAACAGTGACATTGAGTTTGAATGTTTTTTCTAAGAACAATGGATCTATGCGAAGAGCTTCGGAAAGTAGCGTTTCAAATGGAACAAAAAGAACGACGAAATCAGGCGAGCCTTGAGATTTGTGGTAGCCACGTTTTGCCAATGCTTCGACGTGTTTTAAGAGATCTTTTGTATGTTGGGCAAGGAATTCATCTCGTTCAGATTGAACTTCCGTACCAAATGCTTCAACGAATCGATCAAATGGAAATTTTGAATCAATAAAGATTCTTGAGCCTCCAGGCATCTCTACTGTGATATCTGGAATTCCTGAAGAGTCTGAATCAGTTGTTGATTTTTGTCTCGTATATTCATGTCCTTCTCGAAGGCCTGCGGACTGTAAAAGTAATTCGAGTTGAGCCTCCCCAAATTTTCCTCGTGTTTGGGTCTTCGATAGTGCGCCAGAAATTTTCTTGGTTTCATCAAAGAAAGACTCGCTTGCTCGGCGCATCTCCGAAATAGTGGAGGCAAGTCGTGCTTCAGCTTCAGTTCTCGTACGATTGGCTTCATTCGATTGTTGCGAAAGTTCCTTCACTGTTTCTTTCATTGCATTCAGTTCAGCAGTGAGCTTTATAGAGTTTTCTGTCTTGTTTCGCTCTGCTTCAAGTTGCTTTTTATAGTCTTCGATAAGGGCACCGTTTGTCGAATCGGTTTTTCGTTGAAGGGAAGCAAATAAATATCCGATGGCAGCACCGGCTAGAAGGCCCACAATGAGGTAGATCGCACCGTTCATGCGCCTATCGTGGCAGGGAGCACTGACAATGACGCGTAGGCTCTACCCCTCGTGGGACTCTCTATCGGAATCGTTGGCTTACCAAACGTCGGTAAATCCACCCTTTTTAATGCGTTGACCAAGAACAACGTCTTAGCCGCGAACTATCCCTTCGCCACTATCGAGCCGAATGTGGGCGTTGTTGGAGTACCTGATGCCCGTCTTAAAGTTTTAGCGGAGATTTTCCATTCCGAGCAGATCTTGCCGGCAGCGGTTTCATTCGTCGACATCGCAGGAATTGTAAAAGGCGCGTCAGAAGGCGCTGGCCTTGGTAATAAATTTTTAGCAAATATTCGAGAGACCGATGCAATCTGCCAAGTTATTCGCGTCTTTAACGATGGCGATGTTGTCCACGTTGATGGAAAAGTTGATCCAGCAAGCGATATCGAAACAATCAATACCGAACTTGCGCTTGCCGATCTGCAAACCATTGAAAAAGCGCTACCTCGATTAGAGAAAGAAGCGCGAACAAATAAAGAGAAAGCGCCACTTCTTGACGAAGTAAAGAAGGCGGAGAAAGTACTCGCGGATGGAAAAGTTCTCTCTGGCTCTGGAGTCGACCTTGATGTGATTAAAGAACTTGGACTTTTAACAGCAAAACCTTTTCTTTATGTCTTCAATGTCGATGCCAAAGAACTCTCTGATCAAGCGCTGCGTGCAAAATTATCAGCGCTCGTTGCGCCAGCAGAAGCGATTTTTCTCGATGCAAAAACGGAGATGGAGTTAAGCGAGCTGGATGATGCTGAAGCGCTCGAATTACTCAACTCAATTGGCTTAGAAGAGCCTGGATTGAGTACGCTCGCCCGCGTTGGATTTAACACGCTCGGACTCCAGACCTATCTCACGGCTGGTCCTAAAGAAGCTCGCGCATGGACGATTCATAAAGGTGATACTGCTCCAGTTGCAGCTGGCGTCATTCACACTGATTTCCAAAAAGGTTTTATTAAGGCCGAAGTTGTTCACTTCAAAGATCTCGTGGAATGCGGATCGATGCAAGAGGCGAAGAACAAAGGCAAAGTACGTATGGAAGGCAAGGATTACGTGATGCACGATGGCGATGTTGTGGAGTTCAGGTTCAATGTTTAATGAAACAAATGTTTAAGAATCCAGAGTATAAGGAATCTAATGTCTGAGAAATCGAAGAAGTCGCAACAAGCGCATCTCAAAGATCTTCCCGTCAAACAACGTGATGACCTTCGAAACGTCGCGATTATTGCTCACGTTGACCACGGCAAGACAACGCTCGTTGATGCGATGCTCTGGCAATCTGGCGCATTTGCTGCCCATAAGGAACAAGCAGAAGGCAAAGAGCGCGTCATGGACTCGATGGATCTGGAACGCGAAAAAGGCATCACGATTCTTGCAAAGAACACAGCGGTCAAACGTGGAGACACCATCGTCAACATTATTGATACTCCTGGCCACGCAGATTTTGGTGGCGAAGTTGAACGCGGTTTGGAAATGGTTGATGGCGTAGCGCTTTTGGTTGACGCCTCCGAAGGACCATTGCCACAAACTCGATTCGTTTTACGTAAAGCGCTAGAGAAAAATCTTCCGGTAATTCTTATCATTAATAAAGTGGATCGACCGGATGCGCGAATTGCAGCGGTTGTTGATGAAACGTATGAACTCTTCCTCGACCTTGATGCCAATGAAGAGCAGATTGATTTTCCAATTGTGTACACCTCAGCAAAAGCGGGTCGTGCATCGCTTAACCGCCCAGCAGATGGCGGAATGCCAGATGCGGAAAATCTTGATGTGCTCTTCGATACGATATTTAAAACAATTCCAGCGCCGGTCTATCACGAAGGCGCACCACTTCAAGCGCATGTCACCAACCTTGATTCATCGCCATACCTTGGACGTCTTGCACTCTGTCGAGTTCATGAAGGAACAATCACCAAAGGCCAGATGGCTACATGGATGAAAGTTGATGGCACAACTGAGAAGGTAAAAATTTCAGAACTCCTCATTACCGAAGGTCTTGAGCGCGTACCTGCGCAATCAGCGGGACCGGGAGACATCATCGCGGTTGCCGGTATTGAAACCATTACGTTGGGCGAAACGCTGGCAGATGCTGAAAATGCTTATCAATTGCCACTTATTACCGTCGACGAGCCAAGTATCTCGATGACAGTCGGTATTAACACCTCGCCATTAGCGGGTAAGAGCGGAAAGAAATTAACAGCGCGACTTGTGAAGAATCGACTCGATGCCGAATTAGTGGGCAACGTTTCACTTCGAATCCTTCCGACAGATCGTCCTGATACGTGGGAAGTTCAAGGTCGTGGCGAATTACAGCTTGCAGTTCTCGTTGAATTAATGCGACGTGAAGGTTTTGAATTAACTGTTGGCAAGCCACAAGTTGTGACCAAACTCGTCAATGGCAAATTGCATGAACCGATGGAGCGTTTGACGATTGATGTCCCAGAAGATTATTTGGGCGTTGTCACACAATTAATGGCGCTTCGTAAAGGTCGCATGGAACAGATGGTTAACCATGGAACTGGCTGGATTCGAATGGATTACAAAGTTCCATCACGCGGACTCATTGGATTTAGAACTGAATTCCTTACTGAAACTCGTGGAACAGGTCTTCTTCACCACGTCTTTGATGGCTATGAAGCATGGCATGGTGAGTTGAAAACTCGATTGACCGGTTCGCTTGTCTCCGATCGAATGGGAATTGTGACTTCATATGCGCTCTTCTCACTTCAAGAGCGTGGTGCAATCTTTGTTCAAGTAGGCGATGAAGTGTATGAAGGAATGGTTGTAGGCGAGAACTCGCGACCAGAAGATATGGACGTCAACGCTGTTCGTGAAAAGAAGTTAACCAATATTCGTTCTGCGGGTGCAGATGAAATGGAACGACTCATTCCACCAAAGATTCTTAATATGGAACAAGCGTTGGAATTTTGTCGCGAAGATGAGTGCATTGAAGTGACTCCAACAATGGTGCGCGTACGCAAAGTTATCTTCGACGGCAATGAGCGAGCCCGCCTTACTTCCAAGGCGAAAAAGGCCAATTTAGACGCTTAAATGGCCAATTTAGAGGTTTAAAAGGCCTTAAAAGACTTTAAAAGGCGCTTGTCAGTGCCCTCTGATTTCATTCCAGCATCGACATTCGAGTCGGTCTGGAAAGGAATGAAGCAATGAACTTGCGCGAACTAGCGTTTCAGCTATCCGCAATCACGTTAATCGCTGACACTGCAAAGGAGGCGAAAGAACGGTTACGTCGCGAATTTGCCGCCGCGCTAGAAGAAGTTGGCGCTGATTCTGCGAAGGCAGCATTTGATGGCGAAGAGATTGCCAAAGTTTCATTGGTTCAACCCAAGACATCCCCAGAGATTCTCCAAGAATCAGCATTTACCGAGTGGGTAAAAGCGAATTGGAGCTCAGAAATTGTCGAGACAGTTCGAGAGTCATTTAAGAAACATTTACTCGAAGAGATCGTTAACGTCAATGGAAATGCGGTCTATCCAAAAACTGGCGAAGTTTTAAACTTTGTTGGCTTCAACCACCGCGATCCGTATATTTCAACTCGCTTTATCGATGGTGGTCGCGATGCGCTTTACACTGCATTTCGCTCTGGCTCACTGAGCCCTGCAGATGTCATCTCACATGAATTAGCGGGGGTGGCTGAGTAATGAATAACGGATCGAATACTTCGTTTGGATACGCATCTTCCTCGCATTTTGATTTGCAGAATTATGAACCAGTTGAAAATCGTATCCGCGCTTTCTGGCAGAAATTTCCTCAGGGGCGATTAATCACTGATCTGCAACGAACAGAACGTAGCGATGGCCGAATCGAATGGATTTGTCGCACTGAAGCATTCACTAATCAAGAAGATGCCAGACCGCAGGCAACTGGTTTTGCAACGGAGATTGAAGGAAGTACTCCAATCAATCGATCAAATGCGAGCGAGAACTGTGAAACGTCAAGCATTGGTAGGTGCTTGGCAAACCTAGGTTTTGCTGCGAAAGGAAAGCGTCCAAGTCGAGAAGAGATGGCGAAAGTGGCGAGAAATCAGAGCCAACAACGAAAACCGAACAATAAAAATTCAGCAGAACCTAGCGCTCCAGAGCGCAAACCACTCACGCCAAGTGATTGGGAAGCGCTCATTGAATCGCTTTCTCACTGCGCAACATTGCCTGCCCTGAAAATATGGTCGGCGAAAGCAGCTAGCTTCACGATGACCGATGAAAAGCGAGTGGAGTTACTTGCGCGCTTTAAAGAGCAGCGACAGAAAATTTCTGCTGCAGCGTAAGAACGTTAGAGATCATACTCAATCGATAGTGCGCGATGATCGCTCACTCCAGTGAAGTCATGGACCTTTGATGTCGCATTCCGATTTTCCAAGTCATTGCTGAGTATGTAATCGAATTGAAGCGATGGTTTCCATGAAGGATATGTTGGCTGGTTGTTAAAACTCTGCCAACGAGAAACTTTTTGGGCAAGCCCCCAAGGCAAATTCATATCACCGATAAGAATTTTCTTACCAGGCAAAGTAGTGAGCCACGCGATCACGCGTCGCATTTGAATAGCGTTATAGAAAGGCACGAATGAGAGATGAGTGGTTGCGATAGTCCAACCGTTTTCCAATTCTGCCGCTAACGCCGCTCGTGGTTCATCTTCGAGATACATAAGTCTCGGACGTTTCTTACCTGGTACAGCAATAGGAAATCCCAGCGGTGACTTTTTGAGTTGTAAGTGATGCCACTTTCGAACTGGCAACTTTGAAATTAGCGCAATTCCATAACTTGCTGGAATATTGTCATTTTACGATCCGAATCGTGAGCAAATATACGAAGATCACGATCATTGAGTTCTCGCCATGATTCACCAGGAGTGCCCATTAACGTGGGTGAAAAAGCCCAGAATGGTGCGCCTAGTTCTTCTGCAATAAGTTGTGTTTGATTCACCGAAGAAGATCGCACTTGGTTCTGATCAACTTCTTGCAAACCCAGTACATCTGGTAGAAAATTCCGAAGCTCTGATAAACCTTTGCGCAACCCGTCAGCTGTTGCTTCGAAAGTAGTTGATGCGTCAGAAAGTGAAGAGGTAGTACTTAATTGGTCAGAATTCTGCGGCGGTATCTGCATGCCGTGGAGGAGATTCCACGAGGTGACCTTCATTGGGGCAGGCTAGTAGGGTCGCCCCATGTCCGCCTCTAATTATTTGGATCTTGCGTTATCGCGCACAGAGCTTGATCGAGCGGCACACCTTCGTACAGATAGTGACCAACAACGCGAACTGTGGAAGCGAGCGAAGATTGCTCTCTTACTGGGAGATAAGTTTGTTTACGAGAAATCACAGAGCGGTACTGGAATTGGCCTCCGTTACTTTTCTGCAGATGAGATTGATCAATATTCTCAAAAAAATTCATCACCGTTAGACAATTCCTCACAACAATCCGGGGAGCGGTATTTTCTTGGATTGAGTAATAACCAAACCCCGTACTTTGTCTTTCACACTCAACCCATAAGCGAAGAGGGCTCATCAGATTTTTCGGCCGACTCTTTGCGCGCAATAGGTGCGCAATTAAGCGATCTTGATATCGGAGTTGCATCGCATTCGTTAGCGCTATCGCAGTGGCATTACCGACATCCACGATGTGCACAATGTGGCGCGCAGACGAAGGTTGTCCTAGGTGGCGCAGCTCGTGATTGCGGCGAATGTGGAGCGCAACATCATCCGCGCACCGATCCTGCAGTAATTGTTCTGGTGAAAGATCGCGCAGATCGGATTCTTTTAGGACACCAAAAAGTATGGCCCACCAATCGTTTTTCAACATTTGCGGGCTTTGTTGAACCAGGTGAGTCATTTGAGCAGTGCGTACTAAGAGAAGTTAAAGAAGAAGCTGGCGTTGTTGTCACAGAGATGAACTATCTAGGTTCACAACCGTGGCCATTTCCTGCCTCAATCATGATTGCCTATGAAGCGCTCATCGAAAATCCATCAGATGCAAAAGCTGATGGTGAGGAAATCGAAGAGATTCGGTGGTTTACAAGAGAGTCAATGAAGGAAGCGGTAAGAGATCAGAGCATAATTTTGCCGCCATCGATAAGCGTTGCCCGCGCAATGATTAATCGCTGGTATGGAAATGGCGCTGATCGCGATCTTGTCGGCGGTGAAGCGTGGCGCAGTTAGCAGAATCAATTCTTGCCGCACTTGATGATGAACAACGCGCTGTTGCAACTGCGGTGCGTGGCCCTGTCTGCGTTATTGCAGGTGCTGGTACTGGAAAGACGCGCGCGATAACTCATCGATTGGCATACGCAGTTGATATCGGAGTGATTGAGCCACAAAAAGTTCTTGCACTAACTTTTACAGCACGAGCAGCCGGCGAAATGCGTACCCGACTTCGTGCATTGGGTGTGCCAGGAATTTCTGCCCGCACCTTTCACGCAGCTGCGCTGCGCCAACTTATGTATTTCTGGCCAGAGGTTTTAGGTGGTCGATTCCCGCAACTACTCACAACCAAAACTGGCTTCATCACTGAAGCAATCAATCGTGCAGGAATAACTACGACCAAAAACAATTCAATTCTGCGAGATTTAGCCGGCGAAATTGAATGGTCAAAAGTTCTCGGCTTTGCCCCAGATGAATACCAGCGCGCTTCCGACGATTACTCTCGACGGATCATCAGTGGTGGCCAGCGCGTAAATTCTGGCGATATTGCCAAGGTTTATGAGGCCTATGAATCGCTGAAGCGACAAGAGCGAGCTATCGATTTCGAAGATGTTTTACTTTTAACGGTCGGGATGTTGGAAGAAGATCGCGATGTCGTGATCGGGTTCGCGATCAATATCGGTACTTCACTGTTGATGAATATCAGGATGTCTCTCCACTACAACAACGGTTACTCGATCTCTGGGTCGGCAATCGCAAAGATATTTGCGTTGTTGGCGATCCTGCCCAAACTATCTATTCATTCGCTGGCGCGACTCCTGCCTTCTTATTAAATTTCACCAACCGATATCCCGAAGCAGAAGTCATCAGACTCAATCGAGGCTATCGATCATCGCCAGAGATCATCAATACTGCGAACGCAATTTTGCGAGGTGCGCTTCAAAGCCATGAATTAACTTCTCAAAATACACATGGTGAAAAACCAGTGATGATTATGTCGGAGAATAGTAAGAACGAAATTGAAAACATTGTTCGTGAAATTCAGAGCGCGCTCTCGTTAGGTGCAATCCCGCACGAGATCGCTGTCCTTGCTCGAACAAATAGTCAGATTGATGAGATGGAAGCAGCCCTCAATGAAGCAGGTATCGAAAACCAGGTTAGAAATGCTGAGAGATTTTTCAATCGAACTGAAGTCCGCGATTTGATGAAAGCAGTGCGGAGCGCATCCGTGCTTTCGAATTCTCAAGGAACACATGCGCAAGGTGATTGGTACGCAGATTTGAAGTCAGCGCTGCAACCATTTGGAAATAGCGAATATGTTCGAGCATTTCTCCAACTTGGTCGTGAATTAGTTCAAGAAGGCGTCAGCACACTTCGTGGATATCTCCGTGAATTGGAAGATCGCGCCGAACAGAACAATCCACCGACTCTTCCTGGCGTAGTTCTCTCAACTCTCCACGCTGCAAAAGGCTTGGAGTGGGAGCGGGTGTTTCTCATTGGCGTTGCAGAAGGTTTACTTCCATTTGGTGTAACCAAATCATCGGCAAGTGAGAGAACTCGAAATAGCGCACACGAGGCATCACGAGAATCTGCAAACACCATCGAAGAAGAGCGTCGACTCTTCTATGTAGGAATTACGCGAGCGAAAAGTTCACTTACTGTGAGTTACTACGGAGTACCGAGCAGATTTCTCGCTGAATCGGGTCTGAGCAATTAACGAATTTGCCAAAGCCTCAAGCGATGGTTTACCCTTCGGAACACGTTTGAAAAGACGTACAAAACATGCACAAACATTTGAAAAAATGTTTAAAGAGTTGATGAGGGAGAAGCAATGAGCAGAAGTTCCGCTCTGAACGCGTCGGTTACACGCGCGCATTCAGCTATTCCGTCACAACGTCAATCACGCGTTAACTCGCATCGCCATGCATTTAGCGCGCTTGGTTTCGATAAGTCTTTTGCGACTTATACAACCAAGAATTACGCCGCTAAGGCCCTTCGAGGCACCTGGAGCAGCATCGGATAACCACCGATACGAAGCCCCGGGGCCACGAATCCAAAGGATTCGGGCCCCTTTTCTTTTATCGGGGCAGAGATATCGATGGGAAACCACAGAAAAAGACAACGAGAGAAATAGAAAGGCACGGTGAGAACGATGACTGTTCTCTTCAGCGAACTACTAGTACCAGGCTGGGCAGAAGGCGAAAACGCCATGATCGGATTGGATGCTGTTACCGGCATTTATGGATCCGAAAATGCATACACCCTTCCTTGCCACAACACCGACCCTGAAATTTTCTTCTCGGAGAAGCAAGAGACAATCAATCTCGCTAAGTCGCTCTGTGGTGGCTGTCCTGTGAAAAAAGAATGTCTCGCCGGCGCTCTGTCGCGACAAGAACCAGTTGGCGTGTGGGGTGGCGAACTCTTTGAAGATGGTCGAGTGATTTTGGCTAAACGTTTACCTGGCCGTCCTCGATTGGATTCACTTGCAAGTTAGA
>RFMS01000035.1 GCA_009927575.1 Actinomycetota bacterium | reverse complement strand
GTTGAATCAGTAGATCGGGCTTAAACCTCGGGCGCGGACTTTTTTCGAAGAACTTCTAGTCGAGCATTGAAGCCGAACCTCATTGCAGAGTTGAATTCTTCGTCTGGTAGATAAGGAAACTGATCTTCGATCGATCTGCCCATCTCCAACTTTGGCTCAATCATTGTGTCTGGGTGCAAAAAGATGTCGATCACAGCCGGACCCTTTGCTGCGAAGATGTCACCTCTGAGATCTTCAATTTTTTCGATTTTGTGATATTCGATGCCGTATCCCTCGACTAGTTTGCCAAAGTCGGGCTGGCTGTAGCCTTCGCCGGTTGCATGATGGCGGCCATTGAAATAAAGATCTTGAAATTGCTTGATTATTCCATATCCGAAGTTGTTGAGAATTATGAGTTTGATATCGAGATCGTTGAACTTCATCGTCTGCAAATCTTGAATGTTCATCTGCATGCTGCCGTCGCCAGTAAACGCAATAACTCGTCGGTCTTTGTTGTAAATCGCAGCCCCAATTGAAGCCGGAAATGCGTAACCCATTGGTGAATTACCGCCCGCCGTGTAAATGGTTTGCTCGGTTCGGAAGAATGATTGAAAGACCCAGCAAAGGTTTGCACCATCGTCGGCCACGACAATTGAATTTCGTGGAATGACTTTATTTATTTTGCGGACGGCTTCGAGTGGTGAAATCGTTCCGTACTTTTCGGGGATGCTGCTTGGGATTTTTCCAAAGTACTTTTCTTTGGAATTGGTCCAATACTCAATCCAATTATCGGACTGAAAGGGTGTCTTTATATCAGTGAGCACTGCCGCTAATTTGGACAGATCAAAATTAACGCCTGGCTCATAGTTTGTGTTGTTTTGGTATTTGATTAGTTCTTCGTTATCAATATCAATCACCAAAACTCGTGCCGACTTGGCGAACGAACCTGCATTGCCGGATCGCTGCCTGTTGTCAAGTCGACTGCCAAGAACGAGTAGTCGATCGCAGTTTTGGATCAAAAAGTTGGCACCTCGGTTGCCGTATACGCCGATGTTTCCGCAATAGTTTGGCGCCTCGTGGTTGAAGTAGGTCATGCCGTTCCACGAGGAGACGAAAGGAATTTTGCGCTCTATGAGCCATGCTTCGGTTTCTACTTCTGCGCCTGCAAGGCCGACGCCAGCGCCAAACAATACCAATGGTCGCTCTCCGGTTTTGAAGAATTCGTTGACCGTCGCTAAGAAATCGGCGGGCTTGGCATTTGTGACAGTTTCTGTTGCTTCAAAGCCAACTTCCGAGTATTCGCCAACATCTGCTTGTTGCACATCCATTGGAATGTCGACCAGAACAGGACCCATACGGCCCGAAATCGCGATGCTGTAAGCCTTGCACAATTCTTGCTTGAGATTCGTTGAGTCGGTTATTTTCACGGCGTACTTTGTAATTGGCTTAACCATGTCAACGATGTTCGTTTCTTGAAAACCTGCTTGTCTTACTTTGGCACCCTTGTAATTAAGTTCTTCGTTTTGGTTTACTTGGCCAGTGATATGAATCGTAGGAATGGAGTCAAAAAAAGAACACGCTATTCCGGTGATCAGATTTGTTGCGCCAGGACCGCTCGTCACAACCGTTGCACCAACAATTTTGTTGGTTCGCCAAAGAGAATCGGCCGCCATCGCCGCTGCCTGTTCATGCTGGAAGCACGTGTATTTCATCCCCGGATTTCTACCGATTGCATCAACAATAAATGCGCAAGCCCCACCCGTGATTAAAAAGACGTTTGTTGAGCCACGTCTTCGAAGAAATTCAGCAATATATTCGGCGCCGGTCATGTCGTAATGGTAGTTGATGCCAAATTCGATCTGAATTTTTGCAAGAATCTACGCATTTCTAAAAGTGAATCGTCGAGGCTGAAGTGATTGGTTAACCCCAATTCGTTTTTGGCTTTTTCTACATCGGGTACATAAAAACTAGAAACTGGGTCGGGCGTCTGGTCTCCGAGAATTTTAACCCCAAATTTGTTCTCGAAAACTTTCGCGATATTTTCGGCAAGGTCTTTGATTGAAACGAGTTCTGCTGAGCCGATATTGTAAATTTCACCGCTTCTTCCGGACACAAGTATGGCGACAAGCCAGTTGACCATGTCCGCCGAGAATTGGTATGAGCGAATTGAGCTGCCGTCGCTTTTAATAGTAATCGGTCTTTTTAGCATGCAATCGTTAAAAAAATTTCCGATCGCAAAGTTTGAATCAAGTGGTAGAAATGGGCCAACGAATGTGAACATGCGGGCAATGATTACTTGCGTGCTTGAAGTTTTGCGAAATTCTTCAAGAATTGACTCTGCTCGTAACTTACCCGAGCGGTATGGGTCACTGTCGTCGGACTCAATTTTTGGTATTTCTTGAGATTCAATGAATTTTTGGGCCTTGCCGTAAGTCTGTTTATAGACAGCACCCGAACTTGCAAAAATGATTTTCTTGACGTCTAAATGTTTTGTTGCTTGAAGCAAATTCTCTGTGCCGAGCACGGAAGTATCAAAAATCAGTTTTGCTTGCTGCGGATTCTCCACGGTTCGGTTTTCGCCGGCAAGGTGAAAGATATAGTCAAAGTTCGGTTGGCGTTCTGTGAGAGGCTGTCTGATATCCCAATCTAAAACGTGCAGTTTTGATCGCTCGCTAGGCCATTGCTCGAAAATCTTTTGAGGGCTTCGAGTTACGCATGTAATCTTCAACGAGTTGTCCAGATAATTTTCAGACTTTATTAATTCTTTAATCAGATTTCGCCCAACAAAACCCGTAGCGCCCGTTATGAGAATTGACTTATCTCTAAAATTTTCATTAATAATTGTGTCGGTCATTAGTTGCAAGATTAACTGGCGATTAACGTGGGCCGATCAG
>RFMS01000087.1 GCA_009927575.1 Actinomycetota bacterium | reverse complement strand
GGTTTTTGGTGGGGTGATTGTTCACTTTCAAATACATTATTTCGCCGTGATGCCGAAAGTTATGCTGCCTATCTCGTTGATGCCGAAACCGGTGAATTCCAAAAACAATTGAGCGATGGTCAACGTGAGCATGATCTTGATATTGCACGATTTAATGTGGCTGCAGAACTCGAAGATCTCAAATTGGCTGGCACTTGCATCCAGCCATTGATCCGATTCGATCTAGTGAAGGCGTTATTCGACGCTATCGCCGGTTATGGGCTGCGCTGAAAGAACCGCAATATCTCGACCCAAATGATCGCCATGCGGTCGAACGTGCGATGCGCTCTCTGCAAGATCTCGGATTTGCAGTTGAAGAAGTGAAATCAAACTTGATGGCGATCGACATCAATTGCGATTCCGTCCAAAGTTAGTTGAGGCTGGCTATCACAAGCAACGACTCTCGACACTTACTGGAATACAAGCAGAAGAATTACAAGCTAAACGTTTGCTGGCTTCACTCGACCGATATCGATCACGATTACCTGAACCGCGACCACCAATAGAAGATGTCGCCAAGCGTTGGCTGATTGATGTGTACCAGAAAGTTATCTCTGAAATTCCCACAGAGTTACGTGGGCGAGTAGAAGATGCACAAGTTTTCCATGAAGTACTCGAACATCGATGGTATCTCGGAGAAGAAGCTGGTCGAGATCTTGGTTTAGATTTTGCGACCAGGAGCTATATGGAATTAGTGTTACCGAATCGCACCGATTCCGGACCTGGCGCGTTGAAAGAAATTATTTCTTAGCTTCAACTAACTCGACGAGTACGCCACCACAGTCTTTTGGATGGAGAAAATTCACTCGAGATCCAGCTGTTCCGCGTTGTGCATCGTCATACAAAACGCGCATTCCTAATGTACGGGCCGCCTCACATGCCGCCGTTAGATCAGTGACGGTATAGGCGATCTGTTGGACGCCTGCACCTTTCGATTCAAGGAATTTGGCAATAGTTGAAGAGGAATCAGAAGGTGCAAGTAATTGCAGAACAGAATTTCCAACTTTCACCATTGCTTCGTGTACTCGTTGCCCTTCATTCGTTTCACGATGAATGAGCTGAGCCCCAAAGTGAGTTTGGTAATAAGTAATGGCCGAATCGAGATCGGCAACGGCAATTCCAATGTGATCAATGCCAAGAATTCCGGGGATACCCAAGAGTTCCTTACCTGCGCCGTTCATATGTCGTATCGTGTCAGGTGTGAGCACGCCAGACAAACCCGCAACGCAGGGTGAAGCACTGGCTCTGCTCGCGACATTAAGTAGCGACGTTACAAGTGGAGATCAGCGGGTCATCGCTAAAGCTGCATCTCTTGTAGAAGATTTTTCGATTGCAGCAAGTGATGTTCAAAGAACATTTGATGTGTCACAACTTCCGCCAATTATCGGCATTACTGGAAGTCCTGGCGTTGGAAAGTCCACGACAACGAATGCGCTTATTAATCACTTTCGAAGAAAAGATTTCTCGGTAGCCGTTATCGCTATTGACCCTTCTTCTGCCATTACAGGTGGCGCGTTATTAGGTGACCGAATTCGGCTCACG
>RFMS01000114.1 GCA_009927575.1 Actinomycetota bacterium | reverse complement strand
AAGGAGATGAAGTTGAACTAATAAAAGTGCGAGCGCATTTGCCATATTGGTGATATCTGTCGGCGTAACACTTCCACTCAAAATTACGCGATACGGTTGCGAGTACGGGAGGAATTTGGTGACAAGCGCGCATGGCAACTCCTCTCCCGCTGAATTTGTTCGCCCCTGAACGACCGCGACTGGGCCAACTGATGGCGCATTTCTTTGGACTAATTCACGAAGAATTGTGTATTCGCGTTTCGCAAATTCTTCTACAGTTTCTTTTACCGCGAAAATGTCATTGTCATCTATTGAACTTCGAACGAGTCGAACAATATGTCGTGAGATACCGCGTTGAGCTGCTAACGAGTCATCTTCCGGCCACTCTTCCAGCAAAATATTCCAAGGCATACTAGCTAGCGCGCCAATATCTTCACCGAGACCAGTGATGCGCAACCCTGCACTAATTAGTGACATATAAACGATCTCTAACTTCGCAATATCGCGCAAAAACTTCTGGTTGATAGGTACGTGAAATCTGTCGACTCTCGCCAAGCGGCCATGATGGAAGTTCTGATACATCATTTAATGTCCACGCTGCTTGACGCGCGGCGCCACGAGCGACGTATTCCATCACCGGCGGAACGAGCACATCACAACCAAAGAGCGTGGCGGCAATCTCTTGCACGGCAGAATTTCGCGCTGCGCCACCGATGAGAATTATTCGTTTCGGAATAGATGCACCGTTATTTAATCGGCGCGATGCATCAACCATTCCGCAGAGCGCTCCTTCGATATATGCCCGTGCGATATCAGCTGGCCGATTATTTTCAAGCGAAAGACCAACAAGTGCGCCACGAGCGTGCGGCAGATTTGGTGTTCGTTCTCCTTCAAAATAAGGAATGAGAGTAAGACCTTGTGCGCCAGGTGACGATTGCATCGCTAACTCGCCCAACTGATCGTGTGAAACTTTTAGTAACTGAGCAGCAGCATCAATGATTCGTGCTGCATTCAATGTGCAGACTAAAGGTAAGAAATTACCCGTCAGATCCGCAAACCCAGCAACCATTCCAGACGAATCGTGAGTTTGCTGCGAGGAAACTGAAAACGCAGTGCCACTTGTGCCGAGCGAGATAACTACATCGCCCTCCGCCAAGTTCAGACCGAACGCTGCGCCGGCGTTATCTCCAGCGCCAGCACCTAATTTTGTTTTGCTGGAATTGCTAATTGTCCCGGCTAATGAATTCTTTTCCACAATGCGTGGAAGATAGATATCGCTTCGACCAACGCAGAACTCAAAAATTTCGCGATCATATGAATTAAGCGTTGCGTTGAAATATCCAGTACCGGATGCATCGCTTCGATCCGTGGTGATATCTCGAATATCTTTCGAGCCAGATAACTTCCATGTTAACCAATCATGTGGCAGACAGACTGCCGCAATTCGTTTCGCATTCGCTGGTTCATTGTCGTAAACCCATCTGAGTTTGCTCGCAGTAAAAGATGCGACGAGTGCTGATCCGGTTCGAACAGCAATATCCGAAAATTCCTTATTAATAAGCTCTGCTTGTTGCGCCGAACGAACGTCATTCCATAACAGCGCTGGTCGAATAATGTCACCATTGCTATCAAGCAGAACTAAGCCATGTTGTTGCCCAGCAATTGATATCGCAGCGATCTGATCCAATCCACCGATATCTGTAATTGCTTTGTCATTAAGTGCGCTTTTTAAGGCGTCCCACCATGTTTGCGGATCAACTTCTGTTCCCGATGGATGAGGCGCACTTGCACGTGAAATAATTTCGCCAGTTGAACTTTCGCAGAGAAGTACTTTCACGGATTGAGTCGAAGAGTCGACACCGGCGACCAGGGCCATCGTGACCTCCTCGATATTCATCTGAACTCGATTACTGCCCCATTCTCTCGGACTAACGGGGTTTCGGGGATTTTCTGTTATGGAAGCGTTATAAAGCCCGCATAATAAAAGGTGACATATGCGCTGGCTCACAATATTTTTCAGCCACGGGTTCTACCCCATCAGGGATCGATAGTCGTGTCGATATGGGGCTAGATCCTCCTTTCGAAAGGGAAATCAATACATGAAGAAAAATAAAGTACTCCTCAGTGTTGTTGCGGTTTTCTCACTTATCGCAATTGCACTTACTGGATGTTCAAAGAAAGCTGAAGGTTTCGTCGGAGTTATCCTTCCAGACGCAGCTTCTTCAGCACGTTGGGAAACAGCTGACCGTGGCTTCCTTCAAGCTGCATTTGATAATGCAGGCGTGAAGGTTGACATTCAGAATGCCAACGGTGACAAGGCAGCATTCGCAACAATTGCTGACCAAATGCTCTCTGCAGGCGCAAAAGTTCTCATCATGGTGAACTTGGATTCAGATTCTGCAAAAGCTGTTCAAGATAAAGCAGCAAAGCAAGGTGTAAAGACAATCGATTACGACCGTCTCACACTTAACGGTTCAGCTTCATACTACGTTTCATTCGACAACGAAGCTGTAGGTAAGTTGCAAGGTGAAGGAATCAAGGGTTGCCTCGATGCTGCTGGAAAGACAAAAGCAAGCATTGTTTACCTCAATGGTTCACCAACCGATAACAACGCAACTCTCTTCAAGAAGGGTTATGACTCAGTACTTCGTCCTTTGATCGATGCTGGTAACTACACCCTCGTTGATGATCAATCAGTGCCTGATTGGGATAACGCAAAGGGCGGACAAATCTTCGAACAGCAACTTGCTAAGGCAAAGGGCAAGCTCGATGCAGTTGTCTCCGCAAACGAAGGCCTTGGCCTTGCTGCTGTAGCAGTTCTCAAGAAGAACAAGCTCAATGGCAAAGTTTGCGTATCCGGACAAGATGCAACAGTTGATGGATTGCGTGCAATCCTTACTGGTGATCTCTCCAACACCGTCTACAAGGCAATCAAGGCTGAAGCAGAAGGTGCAGCAACTCTCGCAATCGCACTCCTCAAGGGTGAAGATGCATCAACAGCAACAGGAAGCGTAAATAACGGTTCCATTGATGTTCCATCAGTACTCCTCGTTCCAGTTGCTATCACCAAGGCAAACGTCAAAGACGTAATTGCTGATGGCTTCCAGAAGAAGGAAGATGTCTGTAAGGGCATCGAAGACCTCTGCACAGCAAACGGAATCTAATTTCCTGCTAAATAGAGGTAACTGATCGACTGAAATGCGGTTTGGGGCTTACGCCTCAAGCCGCATTTCTTTATGATTCGATAAGTTTTACGGATTAAGATTTCATGAAGAAGCGTCAATAAAGAGCTATCAAGGAGCGTGGATGAGTCAGCCGATATTGCAGCTGAAGGCAATAAATAAGTCCTTCGGCCCAGTGCACGTATTGCATAACGTGGATCTCACTGTTGAAAAAGGCAAAGTAACGGCACTTGTTGGCGATAACGGTGCAGGAAAAAGCACCCTCATCAAATGTATCGCTGGTATTTATACCCCTGAATCTGGGGAATTTATTTTTGAAGGAAATAATGTAGAAATCGATGGACCTCGAGCTGCGACGTCGCTTGGTATTGAGGTCGTGTATCAAGATTTGGCGCTCTGCGACAACCTCGACATCGTTCACAACATGTTTCTTGGTCGCGAGAAGAAGCGCAATAAAGTTCTCAATGAGCATGAAATGGAATCGCTGGCAAGAAAGACACTGGATGGATTAAGTGTTCGCACAGTGAAATCTATTCGTCAGAAAGTTGCATCACTCTCGGGTGGTCAACGACAAACTGTTGCAATTGCTCGATCCGTATTGTGGAACAGCAAAGTTGTCATTCTTGATGAACCTACCGCTGCTCTCGGTGTTGCTCAGACAGAACAGGTACTTAACCTGGTGAAACGCCTTGCTGAAAATGGTCTCGCTGTTATTTTAATTAGCCATAACCTCAACGATGTCTTTGAGGTTGCAGACAGTATCGCTGCACTTCATCTTGGCCGTATGGCTGCCCAGATCGATAAATCGAAAATTGCTCCACAGCAAGTCATTGAGCTAATTACGACAGGTAAATCTGAGAGCGCGGGGGTCAAGTAAATGAGCACCACTCAAGTCTCCGAAGCCGGAACTATTAAGCAAGCAGCTCAGGATTATTGGGCAAAAGTTAAGACCGGCGATATTGGACCACTCGCAGCGATTCTTGGCTTAGTTGTTCTGTGCATCGTCTTCGGCAGCATGTCCCCGGTATTTCTTACACAAGGAAACTTCGCGAACTTACTCACACAGGCCGCTGCAGTCATTGTGATTGCAATGGGATTGGTCTTTGTCCTTCTTATTGGTGAAATTGATCTCTCTGCCGGCTATGCATCAGGTGTTTGTTCTGCGGTGCTCGTCATCCTTGTCACGAAGAAAGACCAGCCATGGTTTGTTGCGTTAGCAGCAGCAATTGTCGTCGGTTGCGTTTTGGGATATCTCATCGGCGTACTTGTTGCCAGACTTGGAATTCCTTCCTTCGTAGTCACACTTGCTTCATTCTTAGCATTTCAAGGCATCTTGTTACTCCTTGCCGGTGAAGGCGGAACGATTCGCATTGAAGATAAGACCGTTCTCGCGATTGAGAATTCCAATCTCTCAGTTACGGCGAGTTGGATCTTTTATATCGTCGTATCTGCAATTTACTTCTTGGCTGGTTTATCTCGAATTAATTCTCGACGTAAAGCCGGATTAAAAACCGAACTAAAAAAACTCTGGTTAATTAAGACGCTCGCACTTATTGGTGCATCTGGCTTAGCAGTTCTCACGCTTAATTTGGAGCGAAGTAATAATCCAGACCTAGTAAGCCTTAAAGGTATTCCCTATGTCGTTCCATTGATTCTTGCAATTCTGATTGTCGGAACTTTTGTCCTTGATCGCACAGCATTTGGGCGACATATTTATGCTGTTGGTGGCAATGCGGAAGCCGCACGACGTGCAGGTATTAATGTCAAGCGAATTCGAATTGCGTGCTTCATGATCTGTTCCGGACTCTCTGCAATCGCTGGCTTAATTTTTGCATCACGGCAGAATTCGGTATCACCTACAACTGGTGGAAGTTCGACGCTGTTGTATGCGGTCGGTGCGGCAGTTATTGGTGGAACATCACTCTTTGGCGGCAAAGGAAAAATGCGCGATGCAATTCTCGGCGGCTTAGTTGTCGCCGTCATTGATAACGGCATGGGACTTTTGGGTTACGCAGCTGGTATTAAATTTATTGTTACCGGATTGGTTTTGCTGACTTCAGCGAGCGTTGATGCGATCTCTCGCCGAGGCGTAGCTAATTCGTAACACCCATCAAGTGCTCCATCGCTAACTGATCGAGCGCTTCATAGTTGTAACTTCGTGCACCAGCGTTCTCTGGATCGAATGAGTCGTTCGCAAGATCGCGCCATGTTTCATTGGACGCTAACGTCGCAACTTCCAAATCAGGAATATGCGAATCTTTCATCGCTGCAATGACACGAGGATCAGATCGGAAATTTGCTGCGCGTTCTTTGAGAATGAGATACATCCGCATATTCGCAGTAGCAGATGCCCAGACTCCGGAATCGCCATCAGTTCGTACTGGTTTGTAATCAAAGTGACGTGGTCCTTGGTAGTTATATCGCTCGAGTAAATCAACTAAGAAGAATGCGCTCTTGAGATCACCGTGTCCGAAGACAAAATCTTGATCGTATTTAGGCCCGCGTTGACCGTTGAGATCGATATGGAAGAGTTTGTTTTGATTGAGCGCTTGTGCAATTCCGTGAACGAAATTGAGGTTAGCCATCTGTTCATGGCCGACTTCAGGATTAAGTCCTACAAGTTCTGGATGCTCGAGCGTGTAAATAAACGCCAGCGCGTGGCCAATCGTTGGTAAGAAGATATCGCCGCGTGGTTCATTAGGTTTTGGTTCCATCGCAAACTTAATGTCATATCCGTTATCAAGAACGAATTGTCCTAACGTATTAAATGCTTCGCGATAGCGATCGAGTGCAACATAAGCATCTTTAGAACTTTCTGATTCAGCTCCTTCGCGACCGCCCCAGCAGACATATATTTTTGCGCCGAGTTCTACCGCTAATTCAATATTGCGCATGACTTTGCGGATCGCGAACCGACGAATATCGCGATCATTACTTGTAAATGCGCCATCTTTAAAGACTGGATGGCTAAAGAGATTTGTTGTTGCCATGGGAACTTTCATGCCGGTCTCTGAAAGCGCTTTCTTAAAGCGATCGATATGAACTCGTCGCTCAGAATCTTCGGCATTAAATGGAAAGAGATCATCGTCGTGGAATGTCACGCCATATGCACCACGCGCCGCTAATTCATTAACAGTTCGTACTGGATCTAGTGCTGGTCGAGTGGGATCGCCAAACGGATCACGCGCCTGCCAGCCGACTGTCCAAAGTCCAAATGTGAATTTATCTTGAGGTGTTGGTTGATAGCTAGTTTGGCGAGATGTCATTTACATAGAGTAAAGCAGGAAGCCAACCCTTACAATTGCAGAATGGCGATATTCAAAAAGAACGCAACGCGCAAAGTGACGGCAGTAAATGAGCCACGTGATTTCGGAGTATCTGGAGCGCCAATCAACACCCAGCATCCGTTTTATTTCGGCTTTCTTGCCACTGCTGGCGCGCTCATTTCGCTCACTCTGCTCCGCGCACTTGCATCTGCCAGCCAAGTTTTTATTTTAATTATCATCTCGCTCTTCCTTGCGCTTGGTATGAACCCCGCTGTCGAAGCTCTGCGAAAGCGTGGGCTTTCTCGAAGTGCA
>RFMS01000146.1 GCA_009927575.1 Actinomycetota bacterium | reverse complement strand
TCTGTAGCAACTCTGATTGTTGTCTTTCTAATTTTTCTCGGTGCCTTTATCGCGGTTGTAGTCCCGCCGCTCTTTCATCAAGCAAGTTCCTTCGCTGATGCTGCGCCACAACTTATTAATGACCTGAAGAATAATTCAGTAATTCGAGATCTCAATAATCAATTTGGCATTATCGATAACCTCAATAGCAAAGTTAAAGAGCTCATCAGCAATGGACAATTCACTGCATCTGCTTTTGGTGGCGTAATCGGTGTAGGTCGCACCGTTATTTCTGGCGCTTTCACTGGACTTACTATTCTTATTCTTACTCTGTATTTCGTTACTTCGCTACCCCAAATTATTGAAAAGTCATATCGACTCGTCCCGGCAAGTCGACGTGAACGCGTCAGCAAGATTAGCGATGCCATCATTGCTCAAGTGGGTGCATTTGTTGGAACTCAAATTACCGTCGCACTCCTTGCAGGCATCTTTATCTGGTTGATGGGCTTAGTCGTCGGAGTTCCATTCTCAGCCGGATTAGGAATGGTGGTTTTTATTTGTGGACTCGTTCCACTTATTGGGCATTTTCTTGGGATGGCGATTGTGACTCTCGTTGCCCTCA
Organism: Actinomycetota bacterium; assembly: GCA_009927575.1. GTDB lineage: Bacteria > Actinomycetota > Actinomycetes > Nanopelagicales > Nanopelagicaceae > UBA7398. The sequence continues at coordinate 4,641 of RFMS01000146.1, read as the reverse complement.
CGAATTCAGTAACAACAGCAGTGATCGCACTTGTTGCTTATGTACTTTATGTTCAAGTAGAAAATTATGTGATCACACCACGGCTAATGCGTCGATCGCTCTCTATCCCTGGACTTGTCACAATTCTCGCTGCACTACTTGGTACATCTCTTCTTGGACTGGTCGGTGGATTGCTCGCTGTGCCAATGGCAGCAGCTGCACTTCTTATCTTGCGTGAAGTGGTCTATCCCAATGCGGAGAAACGTTAAAACTCTTCAGGTAGTGGTAGCGCAGCGGGATTAACTATCTCGCATATTTCACTGAGCACTCGATAAACAAATGGCTCTCCCACCCATAAATGTTTAGCGCCGGTCACCGCAATAACGTTGGCATTAGGCAGTGGCGCAAATTGCTCAATTGCTTCTGCAGGTTTTAGAAATTCATCAAATTCTGGAACAAGCGCAGTAATTTTACGCGGATCGTTTTTCCACCAGAGTAGTTCTTCTTCCGTAACTCGCTTAAGTGGCGGACTTAAGAGAATTAATCCTTGAACACGAGGATCTCTGCCATGTTTGAGTGCGATTTCAGTGCCAAACGACCAGCCCACCAACCAAACTTTCTTGAGGTGAAGTTGTGAGAAACAGAATTCAATTGCTGCTTCCACATCCAATCGCTCATTATCTCCGCTATCAAATTGGCCTTCACTCGTTCCTTGTTCACTTGATGTGCCGCGAGTATTGAATCGAACGACTGTAATTCCTGCCATCGCTGGTAATCGATTGGCAGCTTTTTTGAAGATATGGCTATCCATCATTCCGCCATGCGTTGGAAGTGGATGGAGGCAGAGAATCGCTCCAGCGGATTCGCCAAGTGGCCGTGCAACTTCTCCGATGAGGTTAAGTCCATCAGCGGTATGAATAGTGATGGGTGACCTATTTGCTGGCAACACAGTGCTGGGTCGTATTAACTCTGCCACGAAATCAGTTTAGTCTGTTGCCATGGCGCGAACGAAAAATACCTCCCGTGTGAAAAATACCCACACTTTTGAGAGTTTAGATCCTCGGACTGGAAAAGTTTTAGGTCGATATCCGGCTACTTCGCGCGAAGAAGTTTTTCGAAATTGTCGATTTCGCTCACGATGCATCAGTGGTATGGCAGAGCCTAAGTTATGCAAAGCGAAAAAAGGTTTTACTGGCGTGGGCTGCGCATTTAACAACGCAGATTGATGTTGGCGCGCAGATCATCGCTGACGAAACGGGAAAACCACTTAGTGATGCGAAATTAGAAGTGGGAATTGCTATTGACCATATCTCGTGGGCTGCAAAAAACGCTCGATATATTCTCGAACCGTCCTATCGCCCATCTGGTCTCCTTATGTTCAACATGTCTTCGCGAGTTGAGCGTTCACCGTATGGAGTCATTGGTGTTATCGGTCCATGGAATTACCCGCTCTTTACTCCAATGGGATCGATTGCGTACGCACTCGCAGCAGGAAATGCTGTTGTTTTTAAACCAAGTGAGTACACACCTGGAGTTGGCGTGTGGATTGCAGAAACTTTTGAAAAATTTGCGCCATGTGAATTTCTCTTCACCACGATCACTGGCCTTCCAGAAACTGGCCAGGCTCTCACTGAGAGTCCCGTCGATAAAATTTCATTTACCGGTTCCACACGCACTGCAAAGAAAGTTGCTGCAAGTTGTGCGCAACGAATGGTGCCCACAATTTTAGAATGCGGTGGCAAAGATGCGATGCTGATTGATCGAGATGCAGATCTTGAACGAGCTGCCGATGGCATTCTCTGGTCTGCGATGGCAAACGCTGGACAATCATGTATTGGCGCAGAGCGCGTCTATGTTCATGAAAACGTTTCGCAAGAATTTAAACGGATCATCGTTGAAAAAGCCCGCCACCTTAAACCTGGTGAAAGCTATGGACCAGCGACTATGCCATCACAACTTGCTGTCATTGAGTCTCACATCAAGGATGCCGCAAAACGTGGCGGGAAATTCCTCTTTGGCGATAGCAAGGCAGTTCAAGCTCCTTATGTAATGCCTGTGATCATGGAAGATGTACCAGAAGATTCACTTGAGATGACGGATGAAACTTTTGGACCAACTCTTGTCATCAATACCGTGAAATCTATGAATGAGGCGATTTTGCTCGCCAATAATTCACGGTACGGACTTGGCGCTTCAGTCTGGTCAAAGCGAAATGGAAATAAAATTGCGAGCCAATTACGAACCGGAATGGTTTCAATAAATTCTGTCTTTACTTTTGCAGCGGTCCCTTCAGTGCCCTTTGGTGGTGTGCAAGATAGCGGTTCAGGACGTATTCACGGTCCTGAAGGGCTTCTTGAAATGACATATCCACGAACAGTTGTGAAAACAAGATTTAAAATTCCGCTCGTCTTTACCTCATTTAAACGAAGCGCAGCTGCAGATCGATTAATTATGCGATTAATTCGCACGCTTCATGGGCGTCGCTTTTAAATATTTTTTAATATTTTGGAGCGTTTCTCGTTCTCTCAGTTCGTGGTTTTCTTCGATCTCGTGCGCTCCAACACGGCGTGTGCCAATGACGCCTCGACTCAACATCATCTTCTATCCACGCAACGATATGTGGAGTTGCTAACGGAATAAGTTGATCGCAACCTGGGCAGCGATACGGTTTCGTTGAACTTGATCCGGTAATTTTTCGAACTCGATAAATACCTTCTTCATGTTCTTCTATTGTTTCGCTTGAACCTCTCAGTTCACGTTCAGGTGGCTTTGGCCCGCGTCGTTTCGGGTGATTTCTACGAGGGCTCATAGAAATATTCTAACGGCAACGATTAGAGTGGTTGAGTGAGCGCTGAACTTGTCATCGATATTCGAGATTTAAAGAAAAATTATGGCGAGAAAAGCGCGGTTGCCGGTGTCAATCTCTCAGTTCGCAAAGGCGAAATATTCGCTCTCCTTGGCCCTAATGGCGCAGGCAAGACAACAACGATTGAAATTCTTGAGGGGTATCGAAAGAAAACAAGTGGCGAAATCTCTGTCCTTGGAATAGATCCAAGCGCTCACATCTCAAAAGAGTCTGAGCGAAAGTGGCGCGAGAAAATTGGCATTGTTCTTCAAACTGCTGGTGATGCGGCAGATCTATCTGTTGAAGAGACAGTCAACCATTACGCAAAGTATTACTCGCGCGCACGAAGCCCTGAACAGACAATTGATGAAGTGGGTTTATCAGATAAACGTCAGGCGAAAATTCGCACACTTTCTGGTGGCCAACGACGACGCCTTGATGTTGCGTTAGGAATCATTGGAAATCCAGAACTTCTCTTTCTTGATGAACCTACAACAGGTTTTGATCCAGAAGCGCGGCGAGCATTTTGGGAACTCATTCGAAAACTTCGCGATGAAGGAACCACGATCCTGCTCACCACTCATTATTTAGATGAAGCAGAAGAACTCGCTGATCGAGTTGCAGTAATTACTCAGGGAAGAATCATGGAAGTAGCCAGTCCGAAAACTCTTGGCGGTCGTGACCATGCCATGACAGAAGTTTCCTTTCTTCGACATGGCGTGCGAGAAGTAATTGCCACGGCAACTCCGACTTCAGAAGTTGCTCGACTTGAGCGCGAATTTGGTGGGGAAATACCTGAATTAAGTGTGAAGCGACCAACTCTGGAAGAGATTTATCTTCGCATGATTGGAAGTGTCCAATGAAGAGAGTTCTCGCGCTTGGAATTGCCCGCGGCTTACTTGAAATAAAACAATTTAATCGTCAACGCGAATCTGTTGTTTTCACTGTTGCTTTTCCGGTGATTCTTCTCTTTATTTTTGGCTCAGTATTCAAAGATGAGATTGCGCCTGGCGTTTCATTTAGCCAATATTTCGTCGCGGGAATGATCGCATCAGGCTTGGTCAATTCGGGTTTTCAACAGATCGCCATCATGATTCCCGTCGAGCGAGATCTAGGAACGATCAAACGTCTTCGTGGAACTCCGATGCCAGCCGCGTCCTATTTCATCGGTAAAGGAATCCAGGTTCTCTACTCGATGTTATTGCAACTCATTCTCTTAATGACTTGCGGAAAACTTTTCTTTAAGTTGGAACTACCAACCCAAAGTGATCGCTGGTTAACTTTTCTCTGGTTAGTAGTTCTTGGAACAGCTACTGCCACGATATTAGGGATTGCATTTTCAGCAATTCCCAAGAGCGGTCGTGGCGCATCGGCTGTGGTCTCTCCTGTCGTCATCATCTTGCAATTTTTTAGCGGCGTCTTCTTTGTCTTCACGCAACTACCTCAATGGATGCAACATTTTGCAGCGATATTCCCGCTGAAGTGGTTGACCCAGGGAATGCGATATGTCTTTCTCCCCGATTCATTCGCTTCGCAAGAGGCGGCAAAATCATGGGAGCTCAACAAGATTCTCCTCAATCTCGTTATCTGGCTCGTTGTCGGTACTTTCTTTGCAGCGAAAACATTTAAATGGAGTAGCGATAAGTGATACGTAAAGCGTTCGCTGTAGCAATTCTTGCTTCAGTATTTCTCTCGAGTTCGCTCTATAGCGTGAGCATCGCGGAAGCAAAAACGCCTAAGAAAACAGCGACACCAATTCCTTCACCACCGCCAAAGTGGCCACCAGTTGGATTTATCGGCAAAGATGGTGTTTACGC
>RFMS01000123.1 GCA_009927575.1 Actinomycetota bacterium | reverse complement strand
CACAGAATCACTCGTGCTCGATGTGAAAACCGGAAGCGGTGCGTTCATGAGCGATCCGAGCCAAGCAGAAAATTTAGCTAAGACAATGGTTGAACTTGGTAAACGAGCAGGTGTAAAAACCAGAGCGCTTGTCACTGCAATGGATGTACCGCTGGGATTGACGGTAGGAAACGCGTTAGAAGTTCGCGAAACTCTAGAAGTACTTGCTGGTGGGGGGCCAAGCGATGTTGTTGAATTAACGTTAATTCTCGCCCGCGAAATGTTATCGATGGCTGGTGTAGATAGTGATCCAGAAGTTGCATTGAAAAATGGTTCGGCAATGGATCGATGGCGAAAAATGATCACTATGCAAGGTGGCGATCCTGATGCACCACTGCCAACCGCGCGTGAACGACATATCGTCAATGCAGAATCAACTGGAACCATTATTGAAATGGATGCCTTGAAAGTAGGAGTTGCGGCATGGCGTTTAGGTGCAGGCCGTTCTCGGCAAGGAGAGAAAGTACAAGCAGGTGCAGGAATTGAAATTCATGCAAAACCTGGCGAGAAAGTCAGAGCCGGTTCACCATTATTCACACTTCACACCGACGAACCAGCTCGATTTGAACTCGCTTTGGATGCACTGGTTGGAGCAACGGAAATTTCCGCTTCTGCGGAAGTCGTGAAACGATTACCACTCGTCGTTGCTCGCATTAATTAAAATGGGCACGTCTGCGATTGTGAGAAGGTAGGAATAGTTCATGGCGATGGATTCACGCCCCACTGCAGAACAGATTTCTCGCCTGCCTAAAGCGCTTCTCCATGATCATCTAGATGGTGGACTTCGCACTGAAACTATTATTGAACTTGCTGAAGCAATTGGTTACACAAAATTACCTACTCATGATCCAGCACAATTAGCTGATTGGTTTCAAGAGTCATGCGATTCTGGCTCACTTGTCCGTTATCTCGAGACATTTAGCCACACCATCGCAGTCATGCAAACTCGTGAAGCAATTGAACGTGTTGCTCGAGAGTGCGTCGTTGATTTAGCGCGAGATGGTGTTGTCTATGCCGAAGTGCGTGGCGCACCAGAACTTTTTACCGAGCAATCACTTTCGCTGAATGATGTCGTTGAAGCAACTGTTGAAGGTTATAAACAAGGAATGGCAGAGGCTGCGCGCGAAGGTCGAACAATTCGGGTTGAATCAATTCTTGCGGAATGCGTCAGAACAATCGTTCGCAAGAAGCCGCGGAAGCTGTTGTGAAATATCGAGATGCGGGAGTCGTGGGTTTTGATATCGCTGGCCCCGAGGATGGATTTCCACCCACAAATCAATTAGAAACATTCGAGTATCTCCGAAGAGAAAATGCTCACTTCACTATCCACGCAGGTGAGGCATATGGTCTGCCATCAATCTGGGAAGCGATTCAACACTGCGGCGCAGAACGGTTAGGTCATGGCGTTCGAATTATCGACGATATTGATTTCTCTTCAGGTAAGCCGGTGTTAGGTCGACTTGCATCGTATGTGCGAGATCGAAGAATTCCACTCGAACTCTGCCCTACATCAAATCTACAAACTGGTGCGGCGAAATCAATTAAGGATCATCCAATTGGTGTGCTCTCACAACTTCGTTTCCGAGTTACGTTGAATACTGATAATCGATTAATGAGTAGGACGTCGATGAGTCATGAAATGGAAGAAGTAGTTTCGGCATTTGGCTGGACTTTTACTGACTTACAGCGCGTTACCGTTAATGCTCTGAAGAGCGCATTTATTCCATTCGAAGAACGGCTGGCAATAATTGAAAAAGTAGTGAAGCCCGCTTACGCAGCTATAGCGAGTGAGCGTTAAACCCCGATTGGGTGCCAGACAGTTTTTGATTCTGTAAAAGCGAGGATTCTCTCTAGCGATTCGCCAGTAAAGTGATGGCAACGTTTTAAATTATCTGCGGCCAAAGTTTTTAACTCTGTGGCGCTTTTACGTGGCGCGCCAGATAGATCTATGCCGTCAATATCCATATGAGATGCCATCCATGGCGCAAGTTCTGCCACTTTTCCGGTCAAGATATTTACGACACCAGCATGGAGATCGCTGGTAGCTAATACTTCACTTAATGTGATTGCAGATAATGGCGACTTTTCATTGGCGATGATGAGAGCAGAATTTCCACTAGTGATGATTGGGGCAATGCTCTGTACTAATCCCACAAGAGAACTTTTTTGATCAGCAATCGCGCCGATGACACCTAGCGCTTCTGGGGTAGTGAAGTTATAGAACGGTCCAGCAATCGGGTTCTGACTTCCGGCTACCGAGATGTATTTATCGCACCATCCTGCGTACCAAACCCAGAGATCAATTGCTGCATCGACCTGCTCTGAAGCTTTTTTAGTGTTAACTCCTTCGCAGGCAACTATTTCCGCGATAAATTGATCGCGGCGACCTTCCATAATCTCAGCAATTCGATAAAGAATTTGGCCACGATTGAATGCAGTTGCTTGCGACCAGTTACTGAAAGCAGAGCGTGCTGCAGTTACCGCATCGCGAAGATCTTTGCGAGATGCTTGCGCTGCATTAGCTAAGAAAACACCTTTCGGCGAAGTAATTTCGTAACTTCGACCAGATTCACTTCGTGGAAATTGGCCACCGATAAAGAGTTTGTAAGTTTTCTTCACATCAAGGCGCATTACTTGCCACCTTTCTGGGAGTGAGATTTCTGAGTGGTGAGCAAATATCCATGCAAGCCATGGCGGCCACCTTCACGGCCCCAACCAGATTCTTTATAACCACCAAAAGGAGATGCGGGATCGAATTTATTAAATGTATTTGACCAAATGACGCCGGCTCGAAGGTTCTGTGCCGTCCATAAAATTTTCGAACTCTTCTCACTCCAGATACCTGCGGAAAGTCCATATGGAGTCGCATTTGCTTTCTCAATTGCTTCTGCAGGCGTTCGGAATGTCAGAACGGAGAGCACAGGACCAAAAATCTCTTCTCTAGCAATTCGATGGCTTTCAGTAACGCCGGTAAAAATTGTTGGCGCAAACCAGAAACCCTTTTCTGGAAGTTCACATGGTGAGCTCCAACGAGTTGCACCTTCACTATCGCCAGCTGATGTGAGTTCTTTGATCTTCGCTAATTGTGCCGCGGAATTGATTGCACCAAGATCTGTGTTCTTATCCATTGGATCGCCAACTCGAATCTTTGCCATACGTTCTTGTAACTTATCGAGCACCGTTCCATAAACACTCTCTTGAACAAGTAATCGAGATCCTGCACAGCACACGTGGCCTTGGTTAAAGAAGATGCCATTAATAATTCCTTCAACTGCCTGATCAATCGCAGCATCGTCATAGATGATATTTGCGGCTTTACCGCCGAGTTCAAGCGTTGCTTTCTTCTCTGTTCCGGCAATTGCGCGCGCAATAATCTTTCCGACCTCGGTTGAGCCGGTAAATGCAATCTTGTCGATGCCTGGATGGTTTACGAGCGCTGCTCCTGTACGTCCGTCTCCAGTAACGATATTGACGACGCCATCTGGAAGATCTGCTTGTTGGCAAACTTCTGCGAATAAGAGAGCGGTAAGTGGTGTTGTTTCAGCTGGCTTAAGAACGACCGTGTTTCCAGTTGCTAGCGCTGGTGCAATCTTCCAAGCCAACATCAAGAGTGGGAAGTTCCACGGAATTATTTGACCAACAACTCCGTACGGTTTGGGTGATTTGCCAACGCCTGCATAATCGAGTTTGTCGGCCCAACCTGCGTGATAAAAGAAATGTGCTGCAGCGAGCGGAATATCAACATCACGCGATTCGCGTATTGGTTTTCCATTATTGAGAGTCTCTAATACTGCAAATTCGCGGGCACGTTCTTGGAGAATTCGTGCAATTCGAAAGAGATATTTTCCACGCTCTTTCGCTGGCAGTTTCGACCAAATTTTTGTGTAAGCGTTACGTGCAGCTTTTACTGCACGATCGATATCTGATGCGCTCCCTTGAGTAATTTTGCTCAGTACTTCTTCAGTTGCGGGATTTATTGTGGGAAAAGTTCCACCTTTACCTGCAACCCAATCACCATTGATAAAAAGTTTGTATGACGGTGCGATATCGACGACGGATCGCGACTCTGGCGCTGCAGCATATGTAAATTCCATGAGTTACTTTCTAGTCGACCGTCACGTAATTTGCACTAGCGTAGTGGCCAGTTCGCATTTTCATACGTTGCAACAAGAGATCATTGAGTAGCGCGCTTGCACCAATGCGAAAGAGGGTAGGGGATAACCATTCACTACCAACAGTTTCGTTGACCAGAACTAACTGTTTGATGGCATCTTTAGTGGTGCGGATTCCACCTGCAGCTTTGACGCCGATTCGGATACCTGTCATCTCGTAATAGTCGCGAACAGCTTCCAACATAGTAAGAACAACTGGCGGCGTAGCTGCTGGCGTCACTTTTCCTGTACTAGTTTTGATGAAATCCGCACCAGCCATCATCGCAAGAAATGACGCTTTCTTTACATTGTCATAGGTGACAAGTTCACCGGTCTCCAAAATCACTTTGAGGTGGGCTCGATCTTTGCAAATGGCTTTGATAGCGCGAATTTCTTCAAAGACTTCTCCATATCGACCAGCGAGAAATGCACCGCGATCAATCACCATATCAATCTCAGTTGCACCAGCATCAAGGGCATCATGGGTATCGCGAATCTTTACCGCCATCGTCGCACGGCCAGAAGGAAATGCAGTGGTAACCGCAGCAACGGGAATTCGTGCACCGTTATTGTCATCAAGATGCGTTCGAGCAATCTTTACGAGATCGTTGTAAACGCAGACCGCGCCAACAGATGGCACAGTCGAATCAGTGGGATCTGGTCGAATCGCTTTTTCGCAGAGAGCGCGAACTTTTCCTGGCGTATCTGCTCCTTCTAAGGTAGTTAAATCCACCATAGAGATTGCAGTATCAATAGCCCATGCTTTACTTGTCGTTTTAATACTTCGCGTACCAAGCATTGCCGCTCGAGCTTCAACACCGACTTTATCTACACCAGACAGTGTTGCCAGAAAACGTTTCAAGCCAGAATCTGTGCCATCAGTATGTTCGAGCACAGAAGTCATGTCGCTACTTTACTAACAGGCTGGTAAGCGGACCCTGTAATCGAGCAAGCGTCGCAATAGCTTGATCATGTGCAGTATCTCCGTGTGAGGTAATTTCGATGTAGCACTTAATTTTTGGTTCAGTACCACTGGGTCGAATGATGATGCGAATCGCATCGCCCAACCAGAATCGAATTCCATCAGTTGGTGGAAGTCCATCGGTGGGTCGTGCCAAGTCTGCAAATTGAGAAACTTTGAATCCGGCAATTTCATGTGGCATCGCTGAGCGCAGCGCTGTCATGACCTTCGCCATCTCCGACAGATTCGAAGCTCGAAGTGAAATCTGGGAGGTGAAGTAATAGCCATATGTAGCCCAAATTTCAGTTAAAAATTCACTGAGCGAAGAGCCTTTCGATTTCAGCTCGGCAGCAATCTCAACGATTTTCAGCCCAGCGCTGATGCCATCTTTATCGTTCACCGAATGGTTATCCACGCAATAACCCAACGCCTCTTCATAGCCGAAGGTGAGATTTGGAATTTTTGATAGGTATTTAAAACCTGTGAGCGTTTCTACAAAATGAATCCCATATTTATCTGCAATTTTTGAGAGAAGAGATGACGAAACAATCGAATTAGCGAAAACACCTTGCGCATTTTTTCGCGCAAGATATTCACCGAGAATTGCTCCCACTTCATCGCCACGAAGCATCCGCCACTGTCCATCATTAATTGCTACGGCACATCGGTCCGCGTCTGGATCATTTGCGATGACAATGTCGGCGTTAAATGAACGCGCCGTTTCTAGTGCTAGGTCAATTGCGCCAGGTTCTTCTGGATTCGGAAATGGCGCTGTTGGAAAATCTGGATCTGGTTCTGCTTGTGCGCTCACCAGAATTGGCTCTGCAAAACCAGCTGCATGAAATACCGAACGGAGCGTTTCAGTTCCAACCCCGTGCATTGCCGTATAAACAACCTTAATATCCCGTGGAACTTTTACTATGGCTGCAGTTGCATGAACATATGCTCGAATAATTTTCTCATCGAGTACATTCCAATTCGTGCCACGTATAACACTTTTTAAGAGAGGTCACACTTTGAATGTCATAGAAAATCTCTTCATCGATTGGCGAAATGATTTGTGAACCGTTGTAAGGAATGCCATCAACAATTCCACCAAGATAAACCTTGTATCCATTGTCTGTTGCTGGATTGTGACTTGCGGTCACCATAACCAACATCAACTGCAAGATGGCCGAACAGCAAACGCGAGAACTGGCGTAGGAAGCGGGCGTGGTAAAAGATGGACATCAAAACCAGCGCCAGCCATGATCTCTGCGGTATCGCGTGCGAAATCATCTGAACCATGGCGAGCATCTCGACCAATAACTATTGAACGAAGACCGCGTCGCTTCATGAAAATCGCTAGCCCAGCGGCAGTTCTTCCCACTACCGCTCGATTGATATGTGAAGGCCCCGGCCCTAATGCGCCGCGTAAACCTGCTGTTCCAAATGTGAGAAATCCTGAGAAGCATTGAGTAAGAGCTTCTTCGTTACCGCTTGTGAGATAACTCTGTAGTTGTTCAGCAGTTTTCGGATCAGGATCATCAGCGATCCATGCATGAACTTCGTCAATGAACTTTTGATCCAGCATCGCAATGACGAGTTCTCTTATAACTGATGAAGAAGGGTGGCAAGAAGTTTGCCGACTTTATCGGCAGATGCTTTACCTGCTGCCATTACTTCGTCATGGCTTAATTTCTCGCCTGTCATTCCTGCTGCAGCGTTAGAGACGAGAGATATTCCTACAACTTCAGCACCGAGTGCATGTGCAGCGATCGCTTCTGGCACAGTTGACATGCCAACTAAATCTGCGCCCATTGTTCGCATCATTCGAATCTCTGCTGGTGTTTCATATGTTGGGCCACGCCAATGCACGTAAACACCTTCTTGAAGAGAGGAGTCAAGTTTTTTCATTAGCGTTCTAATTCGAGCACTATATAAATCGGTGAGATCAACAAAGGTTGCGCCACTCAAAGGACTTACTGCAGTCAATGAGATGTGATCTTTAATTAATACCGGTTGACCAACAGAGAAATTCGGATTGATTCCGCCACAAGCATTTGTTAATACGACTGTCTTACAACCTGCTTTCACTGCAGTGCGCACGCCGTGAACAACAGGTTCAATTCCTTTTCCTTCATAAAGATGAGTGCGACCAAGAAATACCAAAGCACGAAGCGTTCCGTGTGAACCTTGGACATCGTATGAGCGGATTACGCCACCGTGCCCGGCAACAGTGGGGGCAGGAAAGCCAGGGAGTTCGGTAACTGGAAATTCATGCGTCGGTTGACCGAGCGCTTCGGCTGCGCTGACCCAACCCGAACCCATCACGAGCGCGACATCGTGCGCTGTTTTTCCGGTTTTCTCAGCAAGTACATCTGCCGCTACTTCAGCAGCTTTGAGCGGGTCCGCGTAAAGGTCAATCACACGCCCACTTTAGACCACCCATTGTCTTGTTTGAGTATCCTCACAGCGTGACTGATGTTGCGCTCGATGCTCTCGGTGAGAGCGCTAGTGAAAAAGTTGTCACGTTTCTCAACAGTTCAGATCGACATCGTAAGCGTCGAGATCGGGCGAATCGAAAGCGATTTGCTCGGCTATTAAAGGACCCAGCTGCAGTTGCAGTAACTATGGGACTGACTGATGAAGTAATTCGAATTTCAGATAAAAGAAAATCAGCGCAGGCATTTCGCAGGTTGGCTAAAGCAGCATCAATTCAACTGGGTGTCATTGACTATTTGGGAATTAAATTAGCAGCGCCAATTTCGCTATTACTACCTCGACTCACAATGGCAATTGTTCGAAAGCGCGTCGAGATCGCCTCTCATGGAATTATCCTCAACTCTCAACCAAAGAAATTGTCGAAGCACATTGATCGCCGGAAAGCGGATAGCGCTCAACTCAATATCAATGTCCTTGGCGAAGCCGTTCTCGGCGATCGAGAAGCGCATGAACGATTTAAATCTGTTTCCGAGATGTTGCAACGCGATGAAGTAAATTATGTATCAGTAAAAATCTCATCAATTATTAGCCAAATTATTACGATTGATCATGCAGGTTCTGTTGCGCGTGTGGGCGAGCGATTGCGTGATCTGTACCGGATTGCTGCACGAAAGAACGCTTTTATTAATCTTGATATGGAAGAGTATCGAGACCTTGCAATAACAGTAGATGTATTCAAAGAGATTTTAGATGAACCAGAATTCGAACGTCTCAATGCTGGAATTGTTCTCCAAGCCTATTTACCCGAGTCACATGAGTACTTCGACGAGTTAGTCGATTGGGCACGAGCACGTTATGCACGAGCTGGCGGGACAATAAAAATTAGGTTGGTGAAAGGCGCTAATTTGGCGATGGAGAAAGCCGAAGCGCAGCTTCACGGGTATTCACCAGCTCCTTATCGCTCAAAAGCTGATGTCGATGCGAGTTATGTCCGACTTATTGATACTGCCCTTCGAACCGAGAATTACCCAGCAGTTCGTATTGGCGTAGCGAGCCACAATCTCTTTCATATTGCCTGGGCGATTGATGTAGCAAAAGCGCGCGGTGTTGCTGAACAACTCGATATTGAAATGTTGGAAGGCATGGCAAATGCTGAAGCTCTCTCACTTGCACAATCCCAAGGGAAAGTTCTTCTCTATACGCCAGTAACTAAATTAGAAGATTTCCCAAGCGCAGTTGCTTATCTGGTACGACGGCTCGATGAGAACACATCGACAGAAAATTACCTTCGAGCGTCTTTTACGATGAAAGCATTTAGTAGTGAATTTAGCGAACAGAAGCGACGTTTTCTCAAATCGCTATCAGATCGACACACTATTGCTACTAAATCGTTGCGCCATGGTGTTGCCCCAATCCATCCTGCTGGATTTTTTCAGAACGAAAGCGATGGCGATTTAACAGATCCAAAATTGGTACAAGCAATTGCCAAGTCAATAAAGGGTATTAAAGCAATTTCTGACCTTCATATTCCGGTAGTGGTTAATGGAAAAGAGATTCAAGGAACTATTACTGAGCCAGGAATTGATCCGAATAACAATGGCCAAACTTGGTATCGATATTCTGTCATTGAACGAAGCGATGTTGATCGCGCAATTGCATCAGCGAAGGCCGCAGTTTCAGATTGGGATGGAATTGGCGCAGAAGCGCGTTCGGCGATATTAAACAACGCTGCACAAATCATGTCTGATGCGCGCGCGCAAACAATTGCGGTGATGGCGCGAGATGCTGGAAAAACTGTTTCCGAAGCAGATCCTGAAGTAAGTGAAGCGATTGATTTTGCGCGGTATTACGCACATTCTGCGGTCACGATGGCGAAAGGTTCACACCCAGTCGGTGTTGTGCTTGTCGTACCACCCTGGAACTTTCCTTATGCGATTCCAATGGGAGGAATCTGTGCAGCACTCGCTGCGGGAAACACCGTATTACTCAAGCCTGCACCAGAAACCGTCGCAGTCGCGTGGACTATCGTCAATCACTTGTGGCAAGCAGGAGTTCCAAAGAACGTTCTTCACTTCCTTCCGTCGCGTGACGATGAGAATGGGAAATATCTTGTTTCGCATTCAGATATCAATTCAGTAATTCTCACTGGTGGATTTGAGACGGCACGTCTCTTCCTATCGTGGAAGCCAGATATGCCATTAATGGCAGAAACAAGTGGAAAGAACTCCATCATTATCTCTGCCAGCGCAGATATAGATGCGGCAGTGAAAGATCTTGTTACTTCTGCGTTTGGCCATGCTGGCCAGAAATGTAGTGCTGCATCACTGGCAATAGTCGAAGCAAGCATTTATGAGAATCCATCGTTTATTCGACAACTAGAGGATGCAGTCACAAGTTTAAGTGTTGGTTCTGGCATGGATTTTGGAACAACTGTTGGACCAATAATTCGACCGGCCGAAGGTGCATTACACCGCGCACTCACAACGTTAGATGATGATGAGTCATGGCTTGTAGCGCCACAACAATTAGATGACGCTGGTCATCTCTGGCGACCAGGGGTAAAAGTTGGTGTAAAACCAGGATCATGGAGCCATCACAATGAATGGTTTGGACCAGTTCTTGGAGTCATGAAAGCTCCAAATTTAGAGCGTGCAATTGCGTGGCAGAGTGATGTTCCATATGGTCTTACTGCAGGAATTCACTCATTAAATACTCAAGAGTGCGAGGAATGGATCAATAAAGTACAAGCCGGAAATCTTTATATTAATCGTGGAATTACAGGCGCTATTGTGAATCGCCAACCATTTGGCGGATGGAAGCGAAGTAGCGTTGGTGCAACATCAAAAGCTGGCGGACCACATTATGTAGAACAACTAAGAAATTGGAATTTGGTTCAAGACGTAAATTCCACAAAACGTGGTGCAGTGATTTGGTGGGAGCGAACTGGTTCGAAAGCGCGAGAGTGCGCCGGGCTAGAAGTCGAACGAAATTATCAGCGATTTTTACGCTATGACGGAGAAATTGTTGTGAGATTTGATTCGTCTACATCGCATGAAGAGCGAGCATTCGTCGAGTGGCTCTCCCATGAACACGGCATTTCCATTGTGGCAAGCGAGCATGAATCTATCGTCGAATTACTTGAATTTATTGATCAACGAAAGATTTCAAAAGTTCGTTGGCTTAGCGGCGAAACAGCTCCTGCAGTAGAGCTTTTAGACCGAGGAATTTCTCTCGATTCACGACCGATTGCCCAAACTGGAGGAGTTGAGCTCACTCGCTGGCTACGTGAACAAAGTATTGCGATAACAAACCATCGTTACGGAAATGTTGGAGCAGGTCCGCAACCTAAAGTTTCTTAATCGACGATACTGCAGATTCGACTTCCGCTTGTAATCGTTTCACCAATTTTTGCAGCGATATCTTTCACGGTACCGCTCTTATGAGCATTAAGCGGTTGCTCCATCTTCATCGCTTCAAGGACGCAGATCAGATCGCCAGCATTGACTGAATCGCCATCATTAACGGCAAATTTCACAACTGTTCCCTGCATAGGGCTAGTGAGTGAATCTCCGGTAACAACTCCGGTTACACCGCTCTTTGCGCGATGGCGCTTATGGTATTTTCCGCTGCGTGAACAGTTACATCAAAGCGATGTCCATCAACTTCAACGACTAGTTTTTCAGCACGAGCACCTGAATGTTGTGCATCTGATCCAGCAGTAAATGCCGGTATCTCGTTTATAAATTCTGTTTCGATATAACTTGTGTAGACCGAGAATTTTTCGGTGTAAGCAGGATCATTAACAATTGCGCGATGGAATGGCAGCGCAGTTGCTAAGCCACCAACATGAAATTCTGCAAGTGCACGACGGGCACGAGCGAGGCTTCCTCGCGGGTTGAACCAGTGACAATGAGTTTGGCTAATAACGAATCAAAGTTGCCACCGATGACATCGCCAGCAGTAAATCCAGCGTCAACACGTACGCCGGGACCGCTAGGTGTACGCCACTCGGTAATTGTTCCTGGCGCAGGAAGGAAATTTCGTCCTGGATCTTCGCCGTTGATTCTAAATTCAATGGAATGGCCACGAATTACTGGATCGGTATTCGAAATTTTCTCTCCCATGGCAATGCGGAACTGTTCGCGAACTAAATCAACGCCAGCAACTTCTTCACTGACAGGGTGTTCTACTTGAAGGCGAGTATTAACTTCCAAGAAAGAGATCGTGCCATCGATTCCGACAAGGAATTCACATGTTCCAGCGCCGACATACCCTGCTTCTTTCATGATTGCTTTGCTACTTCGATAGAGCTCATCTATTTGAGATTGAGAAAGAAATGGCGCAGGTGCTTCTTCGACAAGTTTTTGATGGCGTCGTTGCAATGAACAGTCGCGAGTAGAAACCACCATCGCATTTCCATGTTGATCCACAAGCACTTGTGTCTCTACGTGGCGCGGTTTATCAAGATATCGCTCGACGAAACATTCACCTCGACCAAAACCAGAGATAGCTTCTCGCACTGCAGATGCAAAAAGTTCTGGAATCTCTTCAAGTGTTCGCGCAACTTTTAAGCCGCGACCACCGCCACCGTATGCAGCTTTAATTGCAACTGGTAGCCCATGTTCCTTTGCAAAGGCAACGACTTCATCTGCGGAATCAACGGGATTTGGTGTTCCAGCGACGAGAGGTGCACCAACTTTTGCCGCAATTTTTCGCGCAGAACTTTATCGCCAAGAGCAGTTATCGCTTCCGGTGACGGACCAATCCAGACAAGACCTGCCTTGATTACCGCGCGCGCAAAATCTGCGTTCTCAGAGAGAAAGCCGTATCCAGGATGAACTGCATCTGCGCCAGCTTTCTTTGCAACCGCAATAATTTTTTCAATGTTGAGATAAGTCTGTGCGCCAGTAATTCCATCGAGAGAGTACGCATCATCTGCAGCCTGGACATGGAGCGCATTGCGATCTTCATCGGAATAGACAGCGATGCTTTTTAGGCCATGATCTTTACATGCTCGTGCAACGCGAACTGCAATCTCGCCACGGTTTGCGATTAATACGGATTTCATACGGTCGCCTCCGATTTTGCTAACGAGAACCAGTCATAACCTAAGTGATGTATCGCTTTTCGTAGAAGTGGCAACGAAAGTCCGATGACGTTACTTGCTTCACCTTCGATTCGTGCAATAAAAGGCGCGCTCAAACCGTCGAGCGTAAAACCTCCTGCAACGTTGAGTGGTTCACCGGTTGCAACGTAATCTTCAATTTCACGATCTGTCATATCACTAAAGAAAACGCGAGTTGAAGCGATATCGGAGAATTCGATTCCTTTTTCAGTATCAATAACACAGTGTCCGGTATGCAATATTCCAGATTTACCGCGAAGTTCTTTTGCGCGTGCAATTGCGTTCTCGGCCGTTCCAGGCTTACCGAGTGATTGACCATTGAATTCAAATGTGGAGTCACATCCAATAATGATTGCTGGAAAATCAACATGGCTTTTTACCGTATGCGCTTTAACAATGGCGAGCGCGACAACGAGCTCGGCTGGTGAGAGTTTTTGATATTCAGGTAACTCTTCATCAACATTACTCACGATTATTTCAGGGTTGATTCCTACTGAATTGAGAAGTCTCTTACGAGAAGGGGACCCTGATGCAAGCACAATTCGTGGCATTATCTTTCGCCACCAATCCCGCGTGGCTCTGACTTTCTTAATTCACCACGTAATTGAGGTTGACCCCATCTACTGCGCCGCGAAATTGGAGCGCTCTTCCGAGATTTAAGTACGCTCTCTATTGCAGCGCGCTCCTGATCAGTCGGATTGCCCCGTGTAATCGAAAAATTCATGAGTTAGAGTGGAATGTTTCCATGTTTACGGGGAGGCAATACATCGCGTTTATTGCGAAGTGCAACAAGTGCGCGTGTGATGTAGCGACGTGTTTGATGCGGTTCGATAACAGCATCGATATAGCCACGTTCTGCAGCAACATAAGGATTTGCCAACGTATCTTCGTACTCTGTGATGAGTTCTTTGCGAAGTTTCTCTTGATCTTTCGCTTCAGAGAGTTCTTTACGATAGAGAATATTAACTGCGCCTTGTGCGCCCATAACTGCAATCTGCGCGGTTGGCCAGGCAAGATTGATATCTGCACCTAAATGTTTGGAACCCATCACATCGTATGCACCGCCATACGCTTTACGAGTAATGAGAGTGACCATGGGAACCGAAGCTTCACCGTATGCATAGAGCAACTTTGCTCCGCGACGAATGATTCCGTTCCATTCTTGATCAGTTCCAGGTAAGAAACCAGGTACATCAACCAAGGTAATAATAGGAATTCCATATGCGTCGCAGGTACGGACAAATCGTGCAGCTTTTTCGCTCGCATCAATATTGAGAGTTCCAGCTAATTGCATTGGTTGATTAGCCACGATACCTACAGAATGACCTTCAATTCGGCCAAAACCAATGATGATATTTGGTGCCCAGAGCTCTTGAACTTCAAGAAATTCTGACTCATCGAGAATCGCAGCAATGACTTTGTGCATGTCATATGGTTGATTCGGGCTATCAGGTATCAACGTATTGAGAGATTTATCGAGATCGGTGAAATCTTCTGGTTCAGTCGCCGGCAAAATTGGCGCTTCATCCATATTGTTACTTGGGAGATAGGAGAGAAGCGCTTTTACATAATCAATTGCGTCATCTTCGCTATTTGCTAAGTAGTGTGAATTACCAGTTCGTGAGCTATGAGTATGAGCTCCACCTAACTCTTCCATTCCAACTTCTTCACCCGTAACAGTTTTGATTACTTCAGGTCCAGTAATGAACATGTGTGATGTTTCATTGACCATGACCGTAAAATCTGTCATTGCTGGTGAATAAACCGCACCACCTGCACAAGGTCCGAGAATCAAAGATATTTGTGGGATGACGCCAGAGGAGCGTGCATTACGTCGAAAAATCTCACCATAACGTCCAAGTGATACAACACCTTCTTGAATTCGTGCGCCACCCGAATCATTAATTCCGATGAGTGGAATACCGCTCTTGAGAGCGAAATCCATAATTTTTACAATTTTCTCACCAAATACTTCGCCCAAACTTCCACCCATAACTGTGAAATCTTGAGAGAAAATTGCAACCTGTCGACCATCAACGGTTCCGTATCCTGTGACAACTCCGTCGCCGTAAGGACGATTATCTTGCATTCCAAAATTGGTCGAACGATGTCGAGCAAATTCATCAAGTTCAGTAAATGAGCCTTCGTCAACAAGCTTTTCGATTCGCTCGCGAGCTGTCATCTTGCCTTTGGCATGTTGCTTCTCTATCGCACGAGCAGAGCCGGCATGAACTGCTTCATCAAGGCGTTTTCGCAGATCTTCGATCTTTCCAGCCGTAGTATGAATGTCTTCGGTCATGCGCTAACGGTACTAGCCAAACCGGTCAGGAGAAGCACGCGATGAGCCTTACTCCGCTAAACGCGATACAAATCTCACAAGCGTTGGCGAATACTTACCCGCGAGTAAAGGTGATTGCTGAGACAACATCGACGCAAACCGAAATTTCGCAAATTTTTTCACCACTTCAACCATTTGATCTTCTTGTTGCAGAGTTCCAAACTCATGGCCGCGGACGACTTGAAAGAACTTTTACTGCACCTGCTTCAAGTTCACTTCTCTTCTCAATGTATCTAGAACCGCATCGAAATAAAAGCGAGTGGGGAGTAGTGCCTGTACTTATTGGTCACGCGGTAGCAACCGCAATAAGAAATTTCACTGGCCTTGTTGCTCAAACAAAGTGGCCAAATGATGTGCTGATTGATGAGAAGAAAATATGTGGAATTCTCTGTGAAGTACGTGGAAATGGAATCATTGCTGGCGTGGGTATTAACGTCAATATCTCCGAGTATGAGCTACCAGTTCCCACGGCGACTTCGCTCTCGATCAAGTGCGGTAACACAATAAATAGAGATGACGTGTTAATTTCAGTGTCATCTGAAATACATTCTCACTTTAATAAGTGGAATAAGTCAGAGATAGATATCGAAGAGTTAGTGATCCATTCAGCAACGGTCGGTCGTAATGTTCGTATCGAATTCGTAAATGGTGAAGTGGCAGAGGGCGTAGTAAGTGAAATTAGTAGAGATGGATCGTTAGTGCTTGAATCTGGCGAGCGTTTTAACGTTGGAGATGTGACTCACCTACGCTGATTTAAAAACCCATTTCCGATAGCTATAAAACCTGAAGAGCGTGCCGATTCCAACTCCAATGACGTTTGCGCTGATGTTGTCTGCAAGAGCTGAATCAAAACCAAGAACATATCGAGAAATAGCGAGCGTGAGCGTGCCGATTGCAAGTCCAATTAAATTCAACGCAAAGAAGAGCGAAATCTCGCGAGAGAGGTTTCCTTTTGGTCGATCTCGCCAGGTCCAATGCCGATTTCCAAAATATGCCACCATGATTGAAAGTGCACCAGAAATGATGGACGCGGTAACTGGCTTAGATTTAAGTGGCGCACCAGGCAAATGAACTAGCGCGTTAAAGCCACCAACTGCTACAACATATGCAATTGCGCCAACGCTGCCAAACTTCATTAGCTCGTGTCTCATTTTAATCAAACGCGAAATCACTCGGTTAGTGTAGCGATGACATCCCAAGTACCCTTGCTCAGTGGCGCAATTTCCAACTGTTGGCGTTATTGGCGCCGGACAATTAGCTCGAATGATGATCGCACCGTCAATTGCGTTAGGTGTGAACCTCAAAGTGTTTGCACAAGCGCAAGATGATTCAGCAGCGCTCAATGCAGATTTTGTTCTCGGTAACTACTCGCGCGCTGATGAAGTATTAGCTTTTGCCAAGAATTGTGACGTCGTTACCTTCGAGCACGAATTGATTCCGCAATCAGTGATTGCAGAGCTAGAGAAGAATGGAATTGTAGTAAGACCGCGGGGAAGTTCATTTATTTTTTCGCAGAATAAAGCGGAGTTACGGAAGAAACTTTCGGAACATAATCTGCCGTCTCCTGCTTGGCAATTGCGTTCTCAGCCATTGGAGTTAGATTTTCCGCTCATTGCGAAATCAATTTCAGGTGGTTATGACGGACGCGGTGTATGGGTTATTCATAACGAAGGTGAATTGAAAGAATTAGGCGAGAGCGATTTCTTGCTGGAAGAGAAATTAAATTTCACAAGTGAAATTGCTGTCATGGTCGCTCGATCACCGCATGGACAGATTGCGACCTGGCCAGCAACCGAAACAGTGCAATCAGAGGGAATATGCATTAAAACTGTCACGCCTGCTCCATCTCTTACTCATGAACAACATGGCCTCGCGCAGAAGTTAGCGATCGAGATTGCCGATGTCGTTGGCTTAGTGGGTGTTATGGCAGTTGAGATGTTCCTAGTCGATGGCAGCTTTGTGATCAATGAATTAGCAATGCGTCCGCACAATTCTGGGCATTGGACTATCGAAGGTTCAACCACCTCACAATTTGAACAACATCTGCGCGCAGTGCTTGATCTTCCATTGGGCGATACGGCAATGCGTGCGCCATTTGCGGTGATGGGAAACATATTAGGTGGTGAAAAAACCGATATGTATCGGCCATACCTCCACCTCTTTGCGCGAACTCCTCATTTAAAAATTCATCAATATCGAAAAACTGTTAAGCCCGGACGAAAAGTTGGACACGTTACTGCCATTGGCAATAATCTCGACTCCTTGCACGAAGAGGTGCAGCATGCAGTGGATTACATGAATGGAGCAATTGATGAGTAAAAGTATTGCAATCATCATGGGCTCTGATTCTGATTGGCCTGTCATGCAAGAAGCCGGAAAAATTCTTGATGAGTTTGGCGTGAGTTATAGCGCTGAAGTTCTCTCTGCACATCGCATGCCAGAAGAAATGTCGGCGTTTGCAAAGTCTGCCGCGAGCAAAGGTTATTCAGTCATCATCGCTGGCGCTGGTGGCGCAGCACACCTTCCTGGAATGGTTGCTTCACAAACGACTCTGCCAGTAATTGGCGTACCTGTGTCGCTTAAAAATCTTGATGGTATGGATTCACTTACTTTCGATTGTTCAAATGCCAGCGGGAATTCCCGTTGCAACAGTTGGCATTGATAATGCGCGCAATGCTGGATTGCTAGCGCTTCGCATACTTGGTACACACGATGCAGCTATTGCGGAAAAATTAAGGAAATATTCGGTCGAACTTCGCGATCTGGCAATTGAAAAAGGAAAAAATTTACAGAATAAATTAACGCAGCGAACCGGTTTTTAACGCTTTCGATATTCGATCGCGGGGCAGCGGTCGAATATAGCTACAAGTCCGGCCGCTTCAGCACGAGCGATTGCTGCATCATCGCGAACATCGAGTTGTAACCAGACAGCTTTTGCGCCAATAGCAATTGCTTGATCGACGAACTCGCCAGCGCGCGATGAATTCACAAAAAGATCGACGACATCAATCTGTTCAGGTACTTCGGCGAGCGTTGCATAGCCTTGTTGGCCATGAACAACTTCAGCGCGCGGATAATAGGAATAACGTGGTGCCCTTTATCAAGTAACTTTGGCAACTCCATAGGCTGCTCGTTCTGGATTATTACCTAACCCCACTACGGCCCAATTCTTCAGTGAGAGTGCGAAATCGATATCGTGTGGTGAATTTGCCATTGTTATTCGATATTTCCCAGAGTTTATTTCCAGAGTTAGTGATTAATTGTGATGGGTTCTACCGAGCGCGCGGAACTTCCATCCCGCGGCAAGCCATTTCTCGCGGTCGAGATGATTTCTGCCATCAATAACGATTGCGTTCTTCACCAATTTCTTTACCGCGACAGGATCGAGCGCTCGATACTCTTTCCACTCTGTTAAATGGAGTACTAGATCAGCATCTTTGACGCACTCTTCAATACTTTGTGCAAACCCAAGTCGTGGGAATCTAGCCCGTGCATTCTCAATAGCTTTGGGATCATGAACAATGACATCTGCGCCAGCGGAATGAATTTGCGAAGCGATATCAAGTGCTGGGGAATCGCGAACATCATCGCTATCTGGCTTGAATGCTGCACCAAGTACGGCAATCTTCTTTCCTTTGAGATCTTCTGAGAGATCAGCTCGAACTAATTCGATCATGCGTTGGCGTGCACGCAAATTAATTGAGTCAATCTCACGGAGAAATTCCAGCGCTTGTCGGGCACCTAATTCATCTGCTCGCGCCATGAATGCACGAATATCTTTTGGTAAACAACCTCCACCAAAACCAATACCGGCCTGCAAGAAGCGCGAACCAATTCGTGGGTCGTGGCCAATAGCTTGAGCAAGTACTGTGACATCACCATTTGCAGCTTCGCAGACTTCTGCCATCGCGTTAATAAATGAAATTTTTGTTGCGAGAAATGAGTTTGCCGCAACCTTTACTAATTCTGCTGTAGGAAGATCTGCGCGAATCCATGGGATATTTGCCGCTAATAAATCTTTATAAACCTCTTTGAGAATATTTTCAGAGGAATCGTTAGTGACGCCAACAACTAAGCGATTTGGTCGAAGAGTATCTTCCACAGCAAAACCCTCACGAAGAAATTCCGGATTCCATGCGAGATCTGCTTGTGGTGAAACTTTCTTTAACCGATCATGAAGCCTTTGAGCTGTTCCTACTGGAACTGTTGATTTACCTACGACGAGCGAACCTGGTTTTGCATGTGGCGCAACCGCGTCTAGTGCAGCGTTGACATATGTCATATCAGCAGCAAGCGAACCTTTTGTTTGTGGCGTACCAACGCAAATGAAATGGACATCGCAATCTTTGAGCGCTGCGAAATCAGTCGTGAAAACTAATCTGCCTGATTTCACTTCTTGCTCGAGAAGTTCTTCTAATCCTGGCTCATAAAATGGAACTTTTCCTTGGGAAAGAGCTGCACTTTGGCAGGGTCGACATCAACTCCGATTACTTCGAAGCCAAGGGAAGACATCGCCGCCGCATGAGTAGCGCCGAGATAACCGGTTCCAATGACTGAAAGTTTGAGCACGCGCTTACTTTACTTCAGAGCCCCGCAGGGATTTTCCGCTGCCGTGCGAGTCTTGAACTTATCAATCACAGTTGGCGAAGCAGATGGTGACGCCGAGGGCTTGACGGTGTCGACGATCGCTTCATCATTGCTCAAGCGTTGAAAGAGTTCTGGTGCGAGTACTGGATCCCAGAGAACGGCAGATGTGACACCGTGCGAGTTGTAGTTATAAAACTTAAGGGGGACGGTCAGGGTTCTCACTTTGGATGCGGAGAGATTCTTCATTTGTTTTGCCAAAGTAATGAGATCGTCTTTATTCAAATTCTCATCGGTCGATACTGCGCTCATTGCTGAATTGATAAAGCTCACTAATTTAATCGGGTTAAGAAGCACGCCTGCGCTTGTTGCTTTGCGAAGTACAGCGCTCACGAATTGTTGTTGCCGTTGCATACGTCCAAGATCGCCCATTCCATCAAAGTCACGCGTGCGGACATACTTCAGCGCTTCGATGCCATTCAAAATATGCGTTCCGGCATCCATGACGAGGTGGCTCTTAGGGTCATTGATTGCAACTTTTGAACAGACTTCGATGCCACCAAGCGCATCCACCATATTTGCAAAGCCAGCAAAATTAACTTCAACATAATGATCGATTCGTAACTTAGTCATATTCTCTAAGGTCTCAATCAAAAGTGGCGCACCACCCCAATTAAAAGAGGAGTTGATTTTTGAGTAACTCTCAGAGACTAATTTTCCAGAAGCGTTGGTGTGCGCTGGAATAAGTGCAAACGTATCTCGAGGAATTGAAACAATGACTGCTTTATCGCGCTTTTTTGAAATATGAACAAGCAACATCGTGTCAGAGCGTTTTCCAGCGGCAGTCTTCGTACTTCCCACTCGGAGCGCTCGTTGTTGTTCTTTGGTTAAACCTTCGCGCGTATCTGAACCAACGACGAGATAATTCACAGCGCTTGAGGCTGAGTGCGGTCTATTTTTTAATCCGCCAAATACTGATGTTCGGTTGAGTTGTGAGGAGAGACCACCTAAACCGATTGCACCGATGGCTGAAATTGCTACAAGCGCGATTGAAAGTCCGGTAAAAAACCGAATAGCGCGCGTTGATTTCACGGCTGTAGCGTAATGGGGCGATACCTTTTATTCGTTATGGGAAACTCAATCACGAGCGCATATCCGCCAGTTTCAGTTGTCATTCCGATATTGAATGAGGCAGATCATCTCCAAGCCGCGGTTGACACCATCCTCTCTCAGGAATATCTCGGTGAGATTGAAGTGATTTTGGCAATTGGACCGTCACGAGATGGCACAGAAAAAGTTGCTGAAGATATTGCGCGAAAAGATAATCGAGTCACCATAGTTTCGAACCCATCGGGTCGAACACCGAACGCACTTAATATCGCATTTGCTGCCGCCAGACATGACATTGTGGTGCGAATTGACGGGCATTCGGAAATTGCACCGACATATATCGCAAGCGCTGTTGAAACGATGCAACGAACTGGCGCAGTCAATGTTGGTGGAATCATGGCCGCTGAAGGAATTACGCCATTTCAAAAAGCAGTAGCACGTGCCATGAGATCTGTTATCGGAGTCGGAGCATCTCGTTTTCATACCGGAGGTAACGAAGGCGCTGCCGATACTGTGTATTTAGGAACGTTTCAAAAGTCTGCGGTGCGCGCTGTTGGTGGCTACGATGAAGAATTTACGCGAGCACAAGATTGGGAGATGAATTATCGGCTACGACAAGCCGGCGGACTAGTTTATTTCGATCCTCGACTAATAGTGATTTACCGACCACGAAAAAGAATTCTGCGCTTGCAAAACAATATTTCGAATATGGCAGATGGCGCAGAGCAGTGTCACGTCGCTATCCAGAAACCGTAAATTTTCGATATCTAGCGCCACCGATAGCAGTTGTCATCTCTTTCGTTTCCGTTCTAGGTAGTTTTTTCATTCCAGCGTTCGGTGCACCATTTGTGATGTATCTACTTTCACTTCTCGTTGGTTCACTCATTATTGGAAAATCATGGGGAGAACGTTTTCGATTGCCACTAGTTCTCATCACTATGCATATGTCCTGGGGAATCGGCTTCTTATCCTCTCCGAGAAAGCTTGCGCAAGGTAACCTGAGCACGTGAGCGCACCATTAGAAGTTTTTCTCCCCTTTAAAGGTGGATTGCCGCCACTTCGCAAATATTTAAGCCAGCTTTATTCACGTCGGCAATTTATGGCTGCTTTTGCGCGATCAGAACTCCGTCGACAAAATTATGGATCAGCGTTTGGTCAGGTTTGGCTGATTCTCAATCCATTATTGCTCTCGGCTGTCTATTTTCTACTTATAGTGATTATCAGTGGTCACGCTGATAAGGCCCGGTATGGACATCTGACGGCATCGCTATTTATTTTCTATCTTGTTACCGATGCAATTGTCGCTGGCGCAAAATCAATTACATCGGGCGGACGATTAGTTCTCAACTCTGCATTTCCGCGATTAATGCTGCCAATGAGTGCAGCCGTAGTTTCACTTTTCAAATTTCTTCCAACACTTCTTGTTCTCGTAGTTTTCCACGCGTTACTTGGTCTGCCGTTTTCATGGACGATGCTCTGGGCGATTCCTTTAATTGCCCTCTTCTTTCTCTTTGCCCTTGGCTGTGCCATCTTTTTTGCATGTGTCAATGTGTACTTCCGTGATGCACAGAATTTGATTCCATATCTCACTCGAACACTTCTTTATCTATCGCCCGTGCTTTACGAAGCATCTGCGCTGAAATCAAATCTTCAATTTCTAAAGAACATTAACCCCATGTATCCGTTATTAGATATGTGGTCGAGAGTAATGGTGCATGCACAACTTCCTAATTGCACGAGTTATATCAAGCGCTGCTATGGACTGCCTTAGTTCTTATTGTGAGTACGTATCTCTTCTTATCAAGGGAGCGTGAGTTTGCTGTCCGCATCTAACGCACACCCACAAAAGAAGGGTGATACCGCTGTTTCGATACATGACCTTTCGGTGATTTATAGAACAACGCTTGATAAACGTCCTACGCTTCGAAATAGATTGCTCCATGCAAGCCGTGGTAAAAAACAGACGAGAGTTGTCCATGCAGTCTCCAATCTCAGCCTCGATATTCCGTATGGATCAGTTTTAGGCGTAGTCGGTGCAAATGGCGCAGGAAAATCAACGCTGATGCGCACTATTTCTGGCATTTTGCCGCCAACTTCAGGTCGAGTAGAACTCTTTGGAAATGTCGGAACTTTGCTCGCGTTAGGAGTCGGCTTTAATCAAGAGATGACCGGTCGCGACAATGTGATTTTAGGTGGGCTTGCGGCTGGTTTAAGTAAATCGGAAATTGAATCAAAGTTTGATGAGATTGTTGAGTTTGCCGAACTTAGTGAAGTTATTGATGCACCTATGCGAACATATTCATCGGGAATGTTTTCCCGTCTTGCATTTGCCGTCGCTGTCTCAGTAGAACCAGACATTCTTATCATCGATGAAGCCCTAAGCACTGGCGATGCTAAATTTAAAACCAAATCACTTGATCGCGTCAAAGAGCTTCGATCACATAATCGAGCTTTAATTTTGGTCAGTCATGCACTTGCAACAATTGAAGAAGTCTGTAACGAAGTTATTTGGATTCACAAAGGTAAATTGATTAGTCGTGGTAAACCAAAATCTGTTATTGCTGATTACAAGAAATTCCTCGAGGTGGGCAGTAGCCCAATGATCGATGAGGATGTTTAAGCAGCGCGCGTTTAGCGCCATTCTTGCTCTTTTAACTCTTAGTTCAGTGATGTATCCATCGTCTGCTCGCGCTGAAGAAATTCCTGCGACCTTTTCTTTCACTGGTTCTGGTTATGGCCATGGTGTGGGTATGAGTCAGATTGGCGCACGCGGCCAAGCGCTTGAAGGACGAACCGCTATGGAGATTCTTGGCTATTACTATCCAGGAACACAGGTTCAACAAGTGAGTGATAGCCAAACAATACGAGTCAATATTGGACACCTACTCAACCAAACAACAATCTCAATGGTTAATGCTGCTTCTAGCAATGGAATTTCAAACGGCGAATATTCAATATTTCGAAGCGATGGCGCGCTTGTCGGTACATATGGCCGAGATATTTCAGCAACATTTGCACTTGTTGCAGGAATAATTATTCCTCAGCTTAATTCTCCGACTGCAAAATTTGCTCCCCTTAATGGTGATTCACTCTTTACCATTACCTGGACGCCAAATTCTGTGATTCGAATTGGTAACGAGACAGCGACAACAACATCACAATATAAATATGGTTCGCTCTCAATAAAAGCGGTATCTACTGTGGCCGGTCCAAAACTTGAGGTAGTGAATGCGCTACGCCTTCACGATGAATATTTATGGGGAATTGGGGAAGTACCTTCATCATGGCCAGCAGCATCGTTGGAGGCACAAGCCATCGCATCACGGACGTATGCATTAACAAAATTATCTTCGATACGGAAAGAATGCGATTGCAATCTGTATAACACGATTGCAGATCAGAACTTTGTCGGATTCTCGAAAGAGAGTGAACCAATTTACGGGCAATTATGGAAATCCGCAGTGAATAGAACGAGCGCTGATGCAACTTCTGGTTTAGTCGTTACATTTAACGGCAAACCAGCAAATACATATTTTTTCTCTTCAAGTGCAGGTTTAACTCAAGATGTTCGCGACGTGTGGGGTGGAACGTTTCCCTATCTCATCAGTGTTCCTGACACATGGAGTGTCAGCACAGCACTTAATCCTCGGTATTACGTATGGAATCGAGATATTTCCCAAAAAGTAATGGCAACCGCTTTCGGGCTTCCGGATATTGTGAGCTATCAAGTACTTTCACGAAGTAAGACGGGGAGTGTGACATCCATTCAAGGGTATTCATCATCGGGAAAATATGTGAAGTTAACCGGTGAAGTGTTTCGTTCCCGGGTAAAACTTCCATCTACCTGGTTTGGCCTAACGTTTGCAGTTGCTCCAAATAATGAGAGCGATGATTGCCAATTAGCGTCAATTCGCGCACGTGGACGCACTGCGCCGTGCTAGGAAGTTAGAAGGTAAATACTTTTAGTTCGCGTGCAAAATGGAGTTGAGGCCGCCCCACGTGCCAGATCGAGGCGTAGCTTCTAACCGACCATTTTGAGAATTTCTTCGGAAGAGGAGGCCGTTAGCGCCAGAAAGTTCGCGGGCTTTGACGATGGTGTTATCTGGAAGTGCAATCTTTGATCCTGCAGTGATGTAAACACCTGCTTCAACCACGCATTCATCGCCAAGACTGATACCCACACCAGAATTCGCACCGAGTAAACATTTTTTACCAATTGAAATAACTTCTTTTCCGCCACCACTTAATGTGCCCATAATGGAAGCACCACCGCCAATATCACTGCCATCATCAACGACAACACCGGCTGAGATACGTCCCTCCACCATTGATGTTCCTAGCGTGCCAGCATTAAAGTTCACAAAACCTTCATGCATAACCGTAGTTCCCGCTGCAAGATGTGCTCCGAGACGAACGCGATCAGCATCGCAATGCGAACACCTTCTGGAATTACATAATCAACCATTCGTGGAAATTTATCGACGCCATACACTGCAATAAATCCATGATGCGCAATGATCTCTTCACGAACTCGTGAAAATTGTGCGACGGCGCACGGTCCAAGTGAGGTCCACACAACATTAGCAAGCAAACCGAAGATGCCATCTAGTGAGAGTCCGTGCGGTTTGACGTGACGCGCTGAGAGCAGATGAAGTCTGAGGTAAACATCGCTTGCATCTACTGGTGCTGTGCTGAGATCGATATCGAGAGAGATAGCTTTCAGCGAAACCGAACGAAGTGAAGCATGCGCGTGTTGTGCTGCAGAAATTTCTGGAAGACGACCTGGTTGATTTCCCAATCCAAAGTGCGAAAACCGTGTGTCAAGAATTGTGCCATCTGCGGCAACTGTTGCTACGCCAAAGCCAAACGCTCTACTCATGTGAGAACCGTACCAACTCGCACTACAGTGACGCCGTGCGAATAGCAGTCTTCTGTTCCTCCTCACCAACGATTTCGCCAGAGAATCTGGATTTGGGCTTTCTTGTTGGCGCAACAATTGCGCAAGCTGGACATGATCTCGTTTCCGGAGGCGGACGAATCTCGGTGATGGGAAAGATTTCAGAAGGTGCGCGCTCACATAATGGCCGAACAATCGGCGTCATTCCAGAGAAACTAACAAATTTAGAATTTGCTGATCACGAGAGTAGCGAACTGATAGTTGTTGAAGATATGAGATCACGAAAGAAGCGGATCGAAGAGCTCGCAGATGCTTTCTTTGTACTGCCTGGCGGAATTGGAACTCTCGAAGAATTTTTTGAGATTTGGGTTGGACGATATCTAGGTTTTCACAGTAAACCTATTGCGGTCATAGATCCGCACGAAACGTATGCAACGCTTCGTGTTGCACTTGCTCATTTAACTGAAACTAACTTCATGAAACCAGGACAACATGAATTAGTTGCGTGGTGCTCTGATGTTGAAAGTGCAATGAACCATATTTCAAGTCACTATGAAAAGTGACATGCGCCGTCAGCCACTGGAGCACTCTGTTGTCATTAACGCACCTCGCATAAAGGTGTGGAATTCATTGACAGATTGGCAAAGCCAATCCTCGTGGATGGCAATGACATCAGTTGAAAGTCGCTCGCACGGAGAGCCAATCGGTACAGAAATTTTTGCGCTCACAGGTTTATTTGCACGGAGAAATCTCTGGCTAAAAAAGTATTTGGGAATTCTTGATCATATGGTTGTTACGCAATGGAATCCACCTCAAAGTTGCGAAGTAGAACATGTGGGGAAAATTATCAAAGGTATGGGACGGTTCTCGTTAGTTGAAACAACCGCCAATTCAACGCGATTTGATTGGTACGAAGAGATTCTCGCACCCAAACTACTCATGCTCATTCTTCGTCCAGGAATCATGCTTGGAGTGAGGTTCTCGCTGTGGCGTTTTACTCGCTCTTTTCGTAACGAGTAACCTCTGCAGGTGTGAGCGAAGAAACTTTGGCAGACTTAATCGCCAACCTTCCTGAAGAGGAACGGATCGTGCTCTCGCTGTATTACGTCAAGTCAATGTCAACGGTAGACATTGCAGCAACCCTAAAAGTTCCAGAGCGGGCGATTCATTCCGTACTTTCAGCGGGGAAAGCGCGCTTACGTGCCAGCCTTCCCTTCGATTTCACATAAACCCCGCAACACGGGATACTTCTCCTCCGCAAAAGAAATACACCACCCCTGATTTATCCGTTAAGGAGTACCCATACATGGCAGCCATGAAGCCTCGAACTGGTGATGGTCCAATGGAAGTAACCAAGGAAGCACGAAGCTTGGTTATGCGTATTCCACTCGAAGGTGGCGGTCGGTTAGTAGTTGAGCTCAATCAAGAAGAGGCGCGCAATCTCGCCGATGTTCTCCAGGCCGCGGTAGCCCTTATTAAAAAGTAGTCACCTGCGTTTCAGAACGTAGAGCGATACTCCTATCGCAAAAGGCAAGGTCAGTAAAACTCCAAGAACTGCCGCTGCTTTTTCACTTCCGATCAAACTTAATTCTGCAAATAAGAGCGAGACCGAGAATCCGACAGTTCCCAAAATAGAAACCAGCCAGTAATCAGAGAATGCGAGCGATCGCTTCATCCTAAATATTTTCTGAGCGATCAAAATTCCGAACATGATTCCAAAAGGCTTACCAATCATTCTGGCGAGAACTAATGAGATCACAATGGGATTGTTCAACGATTGCCAGGATAGCGAAAATGGAATAGCTAGCGCAGTGAAGACGAAAAAGCGGAAGAACAACGTAATTGGTTGGTGGCGTCCAAAATGAAATGGCTTGTGATGTTCGATCTGCAGGCATTAACACCCCTAATAATGCGCCTGCGACAGTCGGATGAATTCCACCTTTATAAACGCAGTACCAGACGGTGACTCCAATAAGAAAAAGAATGGGTGACGAAAAACCGCGTCGTGCAGTCACAGAGAAAGCGAAAGCGCCGAGAAGAGCCAGGCCAGCCCATGTCCATGAAAGTTCATGAGTAAAACGAAGAGCGATGACAAGAATCGATCCAATATCATCGAAAATTGCCAATGCTAAAAGAAACATACGCGTGCCAGCGCTAATGCGATTCGAAAGTGCAACTAAGGCAAGTGCGATAGGTAAGTCCGTTGCCATCGGAACTCCCCAGGCAGAAGACGTTGTATGTAATATCTGTGCGAAAAGTAGATACAAGAGTGCGGGAAGTGCCATTCCTCCTAAAGCGCCTAATAGCGGTGTGAGAATATGAGCTGCACTTCGATCATTATCGAATTCTGACTTCAACTCAGCGCCGGCAATAAAGAAGAAAATCGCAAGAAGTAAATCCGCGACCCACTCAGTAATAGAGAGGGAGAAGAATGGTTGCTGCAAAAAACTCACGAAGCGAGAACTCACCTGTGCCAGGATGATTGCTAATAGGGCAGAGGGCAGCAGGAGCAGTGCGGGTTGTTGTACCGAGAGCCGTCGCACAATTCCTCCTTTTTTTCGTTAGCGTCTGCACCATGAGTTCCGTACGTCCGCCGAAGCTTCACCAGCGTAACGAATCCACAATAAAGTCTGGCGATATTTTTCGTGGCATCTCCGTTGTGGCCCTCCCGGTCCAAGCAGATGAGAATGGTGTCGTTTCAATTGCTCCAACTAAAGGGCTAGAACGAGCGCTTGCGCGCAAACTCGAAATCTCACTCACCGAACTTCTTGCGCGATCTCCGCAATTAACGGGGAAAGCCGGCGAGGTATTTGATTTTCCGCTGGAACAAAGTCAGACCATTAAAAGAATTCTTTTTGTAGGTATTGGAAGCGGATCTATATCCGATCTGCGAAAGGCAGGCGTCGCAATTGGCCGGCGCGTCAAAGGAAGCGATGCCGCATTGCTATCTGGGTGTGCTCATACGCGTGAATCTCTTCTTGCTCACGTGGTTTCGTTGTCGCTCTCACTTTATTCATGGACGATGAAAACAGAAGCGAAAACATCAGCGCCTGCGTTGATGCCCACTATTCATATCTGGGGAAGTTTTGAGAAAGAAATTGCGCGAGCCGAAATCGATATTGAATCTGTCTGGTTAGCCAGAGATTTGGTACATACTCCCGCAAATATCGCATCGCCAGCATGGCTTGCTACACAAGCAAAAAAATATTCCACATTGCCACATGTCACTGTGAAAGTAAAAGCCGGCAAGGAATTAAAAGAATTTGGTGGACTTACCGCAGTTGGTAATTCGTCACAGCAACATCCACCTCGTTTTATTGAAGTGAGCTATTCGCCTCGTGCTGCGAGGAAACATGTAGCACTTGTAGGCAAAGGAATCACATTCGATACGGGCGGGCTCTCCCTGAAGCGTCCTTACGATGTCATGATGACGATGAAAACAGATATGGCTGGCGCTGCATCGGTTCTTGCAATTGTCGTTGCTGCTGCCCGATTGAAATTGCCGGTCAAAGTCACTGCGCTCATGATGTGTGCGGAGAATTTAGTTTCAGAAACAGCACAGCGACCCTCTGATGTGATTACGCATTACGGTGGCACAACTGTTGAAGTGATTGATACCGACGCAGAAGGTCGGTTAGTTCTTGCCGATGGATTGGCATATGCAGATCTCACACTCAAACCAGATTACTTGATTGATATTGCGACCCTTACCGGAGCTGCCAAATTAGGTTTAGGACTCAACCATGCAGCGCTCTATACGCGAGATTCGAAGTTGGCAAAGACATTTATGGATCTTGGTGAGAAATCCGGAGATCGAAGTTGGCATATGCCGCTTATCGATGATTATCAATCTGGTCTCGAAAGTTTTGTTGCTGACTTTAATCACACCGCAGATAAAGGTCATTTCTCTGGCGGTTCCATTACTGCAGCGCTCTTTCTTGAGAAATTTGTTGGCGCACGAAAATGGGTACATCTCGATATTGCTGGTCCAGCACGATCAGAACGTGATGAAGGCGAGAACCCAAAAGGTGGAACGGGGTATTCGGTTCGGTTGCTCACGCATTGGCTTGAAACGCTATGAATTTTCCCCGCGGCGATATGAAATCTTTCTCCGAGAATTTCATTGCCGAAGATACGGCGACAAGTCGCGCCAGAGCGCGTGGCGTTGAGATTGGTTGCGAAAACACTTCACCGCTTGTTGGCTCACTGCTTCGCTATCTCACGCATCTTGTTGGTGCATCATCAGTTGTTGAAGTAGGAACTGGTTCAGGAGTGAGCGCGCTGTGGATTTTCAAAGGGCTCTCGCCAAACGGCGTATTAACGTCGATTGATAATGAAGCAGAGCATTCAAAAGTCACCCGAACTGCGCTCGATGAAGCGGGAATTGCTTCGACTCGATATCGATTAATTGTGGGTAATTCTCGCGATGTTATTTCGAAGTTGGCAGATAGTTTGTATGACCTATTCATTATTCGAGAATTTGATGACCTCCTTGAATCAGTACATCATGCACATCGCTCACTTCGACCCGGTGGAATGTTGGTTATTGATTGCGCACTTGGTGGCGGGAAAGTTCCTGACCCGACCCAGCGCGATCCACTATCAATTGCGAGACGAGAAGCGATTAAAGCGATTAAAGAGAGTGAATCATGGGTTCCCATGTTGTTGCCCTTGGGTGATGGCGTGCTTGTCGCAACAAAAACTATATTTTGAGCAGCCTTTAAGGTTTCTCTGACTTAAAGTTGGGAAATAAGGAGCACTATCCACGCATGAATTCAGAACATACGCCAGCATGGTGGTCTCACCCCGATCATGACGTGAGCACTTCTTCCACGAACTCTCGAAAAACACAGAATGTTTCCAACAAATTTGTGGCGCTCGCATTAATTGCAGGTTTAGTGGGCGGATATGGTGGGTCACAATTAGCAAGCCGTTCTGAGCCAACGTCAACTAATGTGCAATTAGTTTCATCAACAAAGACAATTGAACGCGAACCAACATCAGTTGCAGGAATTGCCGCACGAGTACTTCCTTCTGTTGTGTCAATTTCTACCCTCTCTCAAAATGGAAGTGGAACTGGATCGGGTTTTGTCATTCGAAGTGATGGTTACATTTTGACAAATAACCATGTTATTAATGATGTTCTCTCTAATCAGGGAACCCTCACAGTCACACTTAATAATGGAAAGAAATTTGAAGGAAAAATATTAGGTGCAGACTCTTCATACGATCTTGCAGTAATCAAAATAAATGCAACTGGTTTACCGGCCTGCAATTTGGCAATAGCGACACCATTCAAGTTGGAGATCAAGTGATTGCTATCGGTTCACCACTTGGACTTTCTGGAACAGTGACATCTGGAATCATCAGTGCGAAAAATCGTGCTGTGACATCGAGCGGCGGAACTGGTGAAAGTTCCTTTATCAATGCGCTTCAAACTGATGCTGCAATCAATCCTGGTAATTCTGGTGGCCCACTGGTAGATGCAACGGGCGCAGTCATTGGAGTGAACTCTGCGATTGCTTCATTGGGTTCATCATTTGGCGGCCAATCCGGTTCAATCGGATTAGGTTTTGCGATTCCAATTAATCAAGCAAAGAAAACAGCTGAACAATTAATCTCGAAAGGTAAAGCCACATATCCAGTATTAGGTATCAGACTCGATACGAGTTTCACCGGAGTGGGTGCGCTGATCGTTGATCAACCACAAGGAATTGTGACGGGATCACCCGCTGCGAAAGCTGGGCTGCAACCAGGAGATGTCATCACTGCACTTGATGGCAGCGCAATCAATTCATCCGATGAACTCATTGTGGCAATTCGGTCGAAAAATGTAGGGGATTCAGTGAAGTTGTCGATTGACCGAAGTGGAAAGAAATTGACGATAAAGGTGGTCCTTGTAGCTTCTCAAAACTAGCGTTATGCGGAACATCGCCGCATAACTAGGATGGGGTCATGTTCAACATCGGGTCAGGTGAATTTCTCGGACTCTTTATCCTTGCGGTAATTCTTGTTGGCCCAGAACGTATGCCACGCGTTGCTTCAGATGCAGCAAAGCTCTACGTGAAGTTACGAAACCTGGCGCAAGGTCTCACTCAGGAACTTCGAAGCAATTTAGGACCTGGATATGAGGACCTTGATGTGAAGGATTTGCATCCTAAAACCTTTATCAAAAAACATATCACCAGCGTTGTCGATCAAGTTGATTCACCGGTAAAGGAAGTGAAAGAACTGAAGAAAGCAGTTCAACTTGATCCAGATATTTTATAAATGGATTTAACTCTGTAATGACTACTGAACGTATTACGTCAGCGCTCTCGTCTGTCATTGATCCAGAGCTACACCGACCAATTACCGAATTAGGAATGGTTGAGTCAGTAAATGTTGACTCAGGAATCGCCTCAATCAGAATTCTTTTAACAATCGCTGGTTGTCCTATGAAAGATCGCTTACGAAGCGATGTAGTAAATGCTGTTTCAAGCATCGATGGAATCACTGATGTAAAGATTGACTTTGGCGTCATGAATGAAACACAACGCAATGAAGTGAAGAAATTAATCCGTGGCGGACGAGAAGCATTTATTCCGTTTGCACAACCAGATTCGCTCACACGCGTCATCGGTATTGCATCTGGAAAAGGTGGAGTTGGTAAATCATCCTTAACGGTGAATATTGCAATTGCTACAGCGCAAGCTGGTTTTAAAGTAGGAATTTTGGATGCCGATGTGTACGGCCATTCCATTCCACGACTTATGTCGTTGGAAGGCAAGCGACCAACAGCGATTGATCAGACCTTCATTCCACTTGAATCGTATGGCGTCAAAGTCGTCTCCATGGAGATGTTTAAACCAGATCGAGCCGATCCCGTTGCATATCGAGGACCGCTTCTTCATCGCGTTTTAGAACAATTATTAAGTGATGCATACTGGGGAGATCTCGATTTTCTCTTCCTTGATCTGCCACCAGGCACCGGTGATATTGCAATCTCACTTGGTCAACTCATTCCTGCATCGGAAATTATCGTGGTGACGACTCCGCAGGTCGCAGCAGCTGAAGTAGCAGAACGGGCGGGACGAATCGCACATCAACTCAAACAACATGTCATTGGCGTCATTGAGAATATGTCGAATTTCCCATGCCCACATTGCGGTAAAGACATTTCATTATTCGGAGAAGGTGGCGGTGAAGCCACGGCGCAACGTCTCAGCACGCTTTTAGGTGCAGATGTTCCAGTAATTGCCAAAGTTCCCTTTGATGGTGAGCTTCGCGAGGGTGGCGATAACGGTCAACCGATAGTGATTGCACATCCTGATTCAGCAGCAGCGAAAGAAATTTCTACAATCGTGACGTCTTTAACGCAACGAAAGAAGTCGTTAGTTGGAGTCCGTCTCGGACTTTCCACGTAGTTCGCTCAAGATCTCTTCAAGCGCTTCTTGTATTTCACCGCGAACATAATCACGCGTTGCCACTTCACTAATCGCTGTTCGTAAGCTCGCTAGCTCACGCGTTAAGTATTCGGTATCGGCGATATTTCGTTCATCACGCGTGCGATCTTCTTGATACTGAACGCGATCACGATCTGCTTGGCGATTTTGCGCTAACAAAATGAGTGGCGCAGCATAAGAAGCTTGCAGCGAAAGAATCAACGTTAAGAAAATAAATGGATATGAATCAAACCGTAACCGTTCAGGTGCGAGCGAGTTCCATCCAGCCCAGAGCGCAACAAAGATTGACATGTAAACCAAAAAGCGCGCTGTTCCAAGGAATCGTGCGAATCGCTCAGAAAGTCGGCCGAATGTTTCCGGATCATACGATGGTCGAAATGATCGACGAGCGGTACGTGGCGTATCAAGCCCTTTATTTCCAGCCATCATTGCACCTCCGTCACTGTATGGCTTCGATGTCGCCAATTTTCTGGCAGTAAGTGGTCGAGAACGTCATCAACTGTCACTGCACCTAACAACCGTTCATTGGAATCAACGATGGGTACGGCAAGCAAGTTATAACTTGCGAGGTATGAAGAGACATCGTTGAGATTGGTTTCTGGAGCTAGCGCAGAAGTATCCGTATCAACAATCGAGCCGAGAAGCGTTGATGGTACTTCGCGAAGTAATCGTTGAATATGAACAATTCCTATAAAGCGACCAGTGGGAGTTTCTAGCGGTGATCGACAGACATATACCTGTGATGCAAGCGCAGGTGAGATTTCGCTCCGACGAACGGTGGCGAGCGCTTCCGCAACTGAAGTATCTGCAGTGAGCACGATCGGCTCAGTTGTCATCATTCCACCAGCTGAATAATCTTCATAGCGCATCAAGCGTCGAACATCTTCCGCGTCATCTGGTTCCATAAGTTCAAGAAGTGTTTGTGCGCGCTCTTGCCCAACTTCGCGGAGCAAATCTGCAGCGTCATCTGGATCCATTTCTCCGAGAACATCTGCTGCACGTTCTCCTTCTAATTCTGCTAATAACTCAACTCGAGCAGCTTCGTCCATCTCTTCTAATACATCAGCGAGACGTTCATCATCAAGTGCGCGAGCAATTTCAACTCGTCGTTTCAAAGTCAAGTCATGCAACATCGATGCTAGATCTGGCGCACGTAAATTAGCGATTGTTGCTAAAAGGTTGCCAACTCCTTGATTGGATTCATGGAGTGCGATACCCGAAATATCATCCCAATTAACTGTTGATGATGCACCTCGTCGAAGTCCACGACCTTTTCGCATAACGTGTACGCGATTGAGAAACCAATCACCAGTGCGAGTTGGTTCCATCGCAATATCTTCAACAGTTACACCTTCACCACTTTCAACGAGAGTGACAGTTCGATCAAGCATTTCTGCGATCACAAGAATTTCATTCTGACGTTGCTCATAACGACGCATATTGAGAGATCCTGTAATAACAACTGTGCCACTTTCGATTGAGGTGACGCGTGTAATTGGCACGAAAATTCTTCGGCGCGGTGGAACTTCAACTATTAAACCGAGAATTCGCGGAGGTTGATTATTTGCACGAAGGGTCGCGACAGCATCTCGCACCTTGCCAACTTGATCCCCATTGGGTTCAAAGACTGCTGTCCCTGCTAGCCGGGCGAGGAATACACGATCTATTACATTCCCGCTCATAGGAGAAGGGTAACCCTTCATTATCGACAGTCGCGTGTAAGTTTTCTCTGTGAAAGATCAGAACCACACAAAAATGCCAGTAGGTCGAGATATTCCGTTACTACTTCTTGGAATTCTTGGTGTGGGAATGTCTGGACCAATCATTGCTCTCACCACAATTCCCGTATTAGCACTGATCTTCTGGCGAAATCTTGGCGGAACCCTTTTGCTTCTTCCCTTTGCACTTCGAGTCCGTGAGTGGCGAACCGCAGAACAACGTCGAGGAATGGCATGGGCCGCACTCGCAGGCGTTTTATTGGCTGCACATTTCGTCGGCTTTTTTTACAGTATGCGTTATACCAGCGTTGCAACAGGTACTGCTCTTGCCGCGATGCAACCAATCTTTGCAGCGATCTTTACAACATTTCTTGGAGGCCACATTCCAAAACCAGCATGGCTAGGGATGGCGATTTCATTTATCGGAGTAGTTGTTATAACAGGCGTTGACTTACAACTTTCATGGCGAGCATTCCTTGGCGACATTTCTGGGTTAGTTTCTGGTGCACTTTCTGCAGCGTATGTCATTATCGGTTCGCAA
Organism: Actinomycetota bacterium; assembly: GCA_009927575.1. Classification (GTDB taxonomy): domain Bacteria; phylum Actinomycetota; class Actinomycetes; order Nanopelagicales; family Nanopelagicaceae; genus UBA7398. Next base: position 16,830 of record RFMS01000123.1, on the reverse strand, counting down.
GCACAACAAAAAATCTCAACATTTACCTACACCACTGTGTGTTATGCCGCTACTACGGCAACTGCTTTCCCAGTTATATTCTTGATGAAACAGCAAGCTTTTGGTTATTCAGGTAAAGACTGGTTACTACTTCTTGCTCTTATTGCCAGCGCGCAGATTCTTGGGCATACCATGTTTAATTTCGCTCTCAAACGGGTTTCGCCAACTGTTGTTTCGCTCATCGTTTTCTTTGAAGTTCCAGTAGCTGCGCTCTTAGCTTGGTGGTGGCTCAATCAAACTCCGCCAGGTGCGGTGATGCCAGGAATTATTTTGATTCTCATTGGCTGTGGCGTATTTGTTCTTCGCTCACAAAAATCTATCTCAGAGAGCACGTCATCTTGATTGATCTTCATACGCATTCAAACGCCAGTGATGGCACAGATACTCCAACCGAGCTTGTAAAAAACGCACATGCTGCTGGAATTACGACGTTAGCAATTACTGATCATGACACGACGAGTGGCTGGCGCGAAGCAATTTCAGCGCTACCGACTGGAATGAATTTAGTTTTAGGTTCTGAAATTTCTTGTCAGACAGAAGATGGAATTAGTGTTCATATGCTCGGCCTACTCTTTGATGAATCCAATCAAGCGCTCCGCGAAGAATTGGCGAAAACGCGCGAGAATCGCGTGACTCGAATGGGACGTATGGTCGCGCGACTCAATGAAGCCGGGATTGAAATCACGCTCGAAGAAGTGCTTGCTCAACTTTCTGACGGTGCAACTTTGGGTCGACCACACCTTGCCGATGCACTTATTGCCCGAGGAACGATGAAAACTCGCGATGAAGTGTTCACGGCACTCCTTCACAATAAAAGTAAGTATTACGTCTCGCATTACTCACCGACACCAGTCAACGCAATCAAACTCATCAAATCTGCTGGCGGTGTTGCAGTGATTGCTCATGCGTATGCATCTCATCGCGGACGAATCATTACTGCAGAGATGTTCTCTGATTTAGTAAATGCAGGGCTAGATGGCATTGAAGTGGACCATCGTGATCATTCTGAGACAGAACGCGCATCGTTACTTCGAATCGCTTATGAATATGACCTTGCAATTACTGGTGCCAGCGATTACCACGGAAACGGTAAACTCAACCAACTTGGCGAGAATTCAACACGACCTGAACAATGGGAGAAGTTGGAAGCTCGCGCAGATCAGAGAAGAGTGGTGCGCATATGAGTACATCAGTGACAGCTCTGACATTTGGAATGCAAGCTTTTGTCACTCTGCTTGTCATTCTTGATCCACCAGGTGCAACACCGATATTTCTCTCATTAGTAAAAGGTCAATCACAACGCCGCCAAGTTCGATTAGCAATTCAAGGCGCTGCGGTTTCATTCTTTGTCATTACCCTCTTCGCTCTTTTTGGAAGACTCATTCTCAATTACTTAAATATTTCAATCCCTGCGCTACAAGCAGCTGGCGGGTTACTCCTTTTACTTGTCTCGCTGGAATTGCTGAGAGGTGGAGTGGGAAACGCCACCGCAAACCCTGATGTAAATGTGGCATTAGTGCCATTGGGAACGCCGCTGTTGGCTGGCCCGGGGGCTATCGTCGCAACAATGGTTTACGTTCAAAAAGTACATACATTTAATTACGGTTTAGCGTTAGTACTCGCAATTGTTGGAGTGCATCTCGTGATTGCACTAACGCTGATGTTCTCCACGACAATCGTGAAAGTGATTAAAGAATCTGGCGTGATGTTACTTGCTCGAATTGCTGGCCTTTTATTGGCTGCTATTGCAGTTGAGATGATCGTGAGTGCAATTAAAGATTTCTTCGCCTAATCGTTAAACCGTTTTCACAACTAATATCCGAGAACTGGTTCAACTTCGCCAGTAAGTGGTTTTCCATTAATCCATGCACCGACGTTGATACGCAATCTCTCCGCAAAGAGATGCGTCACTAATTCAGGTGTGTCCGCGGTATGTGGCGTTATCAATAAGTTTGGCACGCTCCATAATTCGTGGTCATCGGGGAGTGGTTCCGGGTAGGTGACATCAATCGCAGCACCGGCGATGTGTTTCTGCTCTAGCGCATTGCGAAGCGCAGTTTGATCAATGATTTCACCACGAGCCACATTGATCAGATACGAATCTGATCGCATCGTGGAGAAAGCTCTTTCGTTAAAGAGATGCCTTGTTTGATCAGTCAGTGCACAGGCAATAAAAATAAATTTTGCCTTTGGCAAGAGAGAATTGAATTCGAAATTCCATGTATTTCAGCGCTGCCGTTAAATGGCTGATCAGTTCGATTTCGAAGAACTGTTACTTTGGCTCTAAATGGTTCGAGCAGATGAGTTAATTTTTCTGCGATGCCACCACCACCAATAATTAAAATATTTTCGTCGTAGAGAGAGGCAGCGAATTTTCTCCCCCAGCTCTTTGCCGTTACACGTTCCGGAATAGTTCGTCCCAGCGCGAGTGCCAGTGCGAGTGCATGCTCTGCGACGGGCTCTGCATACGCTCGTTTTGCACTCGTGAATAGCACGGGATAGTTCAGGAGGTGGGCAAACGCATCAACTCCAGCAAATGGAAGTTGTACCCACTTTAATTGGGGGTTTTGATCAAGTGTGGTTTTTAGCCCTTCTGGATCAGCATAATCAGTCCAAATAAGAGCATGGACATCTGAATTTAGTGGCGCTACGACGCCACCAGATTTCTCAATTGCATCAACATAAACTGAAAATTGTTCAGGTTCTAGTGCAATTTTCACGTGCATTAACTCTAATTATAGATTCTCAATCTTATGAATTAGTAAATCCAACTTTGCGTTCTGTCGCATCGCCAATTTCTATAACTCCAATTTTCTGTGCAGGAATTAAGAATTGTCGACCTCGAACATCGTCGAACACAACAGCAGCATTCGCACTCAGCGCTTTATTTACTCGGTCAAGAATTTCTGCTTGAGCAAGAGCGGATTCGATAGTGATTTCGCGAGCGACATCCGATACTGCAATACGAATTTCAGATACTGCGCTTGATGAACCAGTGTGTTTTTTCGTCGTCATATCTATGAGTCTATTAGGATTTTGGGAATCCGGAAATTCCACGCCAAATTAAGTTTGTGACGAAGGTCGAGGCTTGATCACGAGTCATCGTGCTATCTCGATCGAGCCAGTGTCGCGCAGTGATTTGTGCGTTCCCGATAATTCCAATCGCTAATAGCATCGACGCTTCTTTTGGTAATCCGGTATCGATAGAGATGACTGCACTTACTGCTGCGGCGCAGTCATAGGTCATGCGGTTGAGTCGTTCACGAACTTGTGGCTCAACGCTCATGTCGCTTTCAAAGAGAAGTCGGAATGCTTCGCCTTCACTTTCGATAAATCCGAAGTAAGCATCAATTGTTGCCTTGACGCGTTCAGCGTTATCAGGTGTTGAGGCAATCGCTTTTTGAATGGCAAAGACAAGAGAGTCGATATGTAAGTCGAGAACTGCGAGATATAGATCTAGTTTTGATGGAAAATGCTGATAGAGAACAGGTTTGCTGACGCTCGCACGATCGGCAATTTCATCCATCGCTGCTGCGTGGTAACCAGCTTGCGTAAAGACTTCAAGCGCTGCGGCAAGTAATTGAGCACGCCGTTCATCGCGTGGCAATCTCGCGCGGTTATCTTTCTGATCAGTACTCATTGGCAACATCGTACGGCAGAATGGGCACATATGACGAAATCATTATTACTTGTTCACGCGCATCCCGATGATGAAACTATTAATAACGGGGTGACAATGGCGAAATACGTCGCCGCTGGAGTGCGCGTCACTTTAGTGACATGCACACGTGGCGAAGAAGGTGAAGTCTTAGTTCCATCGCTCTCACACTTAGCAAGTTCACACGATGACACCCTTGGCGAACATCGAGTTGAAGAGCTGGCAGAAGCGATGCGCATTATTGGAGTCAAAGATCATCGATTTCTTGGTGCGCCACATCGGCAATGGCGCGATAGCGGAATGGTCGGAACAGAACCAAACTCGAGACCAGATGTTTTCTGGAATGCAGATCTTGATGATGCGGCTCGTGAACTCTTATCAGTGATTTTAGAAGTTAAACCTGACGTGCTTATTACCTATGACACCAATGGCGGTTATGGCCATCCTGATCACATTCAAGCGCATCGAGTAGCGATGCGCGCCGCAGAATTAGCGCGTGAAGCTGGCTTTTCAATCTCAAAGATTTATTGGAACACCATTCCTCGATCAGTAATTGAGGAAGGGGATTGAAGCAATGAAGAAAACCGGTTCGGATTTTATGGGAGTAGAGAAAGCAGAAGATTTTCCCTTTGCACAACCTGATGAATTAGTAACAACGGTTGTCGATGGCAGTGACTTTGTTGAAAAGAAAATGGCGGCGATGAAAGCACATGCCACTCAAATTTCCGTTGACGGACCTTTCTTTGCGCTATCAAATAATCTTGGACTACAAGTATTCGGTAGCGAGTATTACACGCTAGTCCACGGTGAAAAGGCTGGCCCCTTCGATAGCAAAGGTAGAGAGACCGATATTTTTGCTGGTGTGAAGTGAAGAATTTTCATTCATGAAATTAATAAGGGGATTGATATACGGCGCTGTTTTGGGCATCGCAGCCACTTTCATTCATAACGCCTGGCCACCTGTTGGATTAATAGTCGCAGTCGCAGGAACGTTTGCAGGGATTCGCTATATAGGACAGATCTACTTTGAGCGCACAATCAAGTTCATCGCTACTGCAAGTTGGACTTGTGTTGTGTGGCGCGCGAGCACAATCGGAAATGGTGATGAGTTATTAATTACTGGCGGCTCAACTGGCTCGAACTTTGTTCTTTTCGGATTCATGAGCGCTCTCATAGCAACTCTGCTCGCACCTTAGATTTTCCATTCCCATCGTTGACCTTCTGGTCCATCGTGAATAGTAATTCCTAATTCATCAAGTCTTTTTCGCAACGCATCGCTTAAATTAAAATCTTTTGCGGCACGAGCGGCGCGACGCTCTTCAAGTAGTTGAAGAATCTCTGATGAGGGCTCTTTCACATCAATGGCACGAGTGAGCGCGAGTCCAAAGAGCGGTTCAATGGCGTTAAGAAGTGAACTTTTCAGATTATCGGCAAGCGAACTTTTCACTGCGCTTCGGAGTATCTGCATCGCCCGCGGAGTATCGAGATCATCGCAAAAAGCGCTCACGATCTCATTGACGATCTCTCTCACTTCCTGATTCAAAGCCTGAATTGAATCGCGAGCAGTGGGTTGAGTTGATGCAGCAAGTAATCGCCATTTTGCTAGCGTCTGATGGGCAGCAGTTATCGACTCCCATGAAAGATCCATCTGACTTCGATATCGATTTTCAAGGAAGCAGAATCTCAATGCGAGTGGATCGAGACCCTTGTCGAGTAGATGAGATACCAGAACAACATTGCCCGCACTCTTAGACATTTTTCTACCTTCGAAGAGTAAGTGTTCGCCGTGGAGCCATTGCGACACAGCTTCGCCGTTAACAATCGGGTTTGATTGCGCACGCTCATTCTCGTGATGGGGAAAACGAAGATCAATTCCACCAATATGAAGATCAACATGGCCTTCAAGAAATTTCAGCGACATAGCTGAACATTCGATATGCCAACCAGGAAAGCCAGTTCCCCAGGGAGAGTTCCAGACCATTTCATTTCGATTGGGTGACGATTTCCACAGCGCCCAATCCGCGTGGAACTGTTTTGCGCCATCATCGACATAGTCATATCGATGTCCAGGTTTGAGTTTCTCTAATGTATTTCCACTTATTGCGCCATAAGTAGGAAAACTTTTTGCTGAGAAATACACCGTGTTATCAGTTCCGACATAAGCATGACCCAAGTCAATAAGTTTTTGGATGTGAGCAAACATCAGATCGATGGATTCACTTGCACGAGGATAGTGATCGGCTGGCGAAATATTCAGATGAGCAAGATCTCGATGAAACCTTCCTTCGTAATCCCGAGCAACATCACGTGCTGAACGCGATTCAGATTTTCCTTGTGCGAGCAACTTATCCTCTTCAAAATCATCGGTCATATGTCCAACATCCGTGATGTTTTGAACGACGAGCGTCTTCTTTCCAAGGACATGTAGTGCACGAACAACGAGGTCGGTAAGGAGAAAAGTACGGAGATTTCCGATGTGAGCGTCTCGATACACAGTAGGGCCACAGCAATAGATGGTGATGACTTCGCTATTTTTTGAGGTAACTATCTTTTCGGAGCGAGATTGAGTGTCATAGAGCGAAAGTTCCATCAACGGTTCGCTTTTTCTAGAGAATCAATTGATCTATTTTGATAGAACCGGACACGTGATGTTTTCGAAATCCGAGTTTCGAATACAGCGCAATTGCTGAAACATTATCTGCATCAACATGAAGCGCAAGCTGACGAATATTTCTTCTCCGAGCGATATCTGCAGCTGCGCGAACTATCGTTTCACCTAGCCCTTGGCCACGACTGCTTTCCTTGACAAAGACTCTAGTCAAAATTCCCCACGAGTTATCAAATCCAATCCGACCTCGTGCAAGGATTTCATTCTTATCTTGTTCATGATCATTATCTTGTTCGTGACCATTTTCTTGATTTAAAAATGCATTGCGACTAGCACTCTGTTGTGTAATAGAAATATATGAAGCAGGCGTACGCGTGAAAAGTTCGTGAAGCCCTTGGTCGCTCTCTAATTCAAGCCATTCTGCTGATGGATTATCTAAAACTTCGAGGTGGAAATTTTCATCGGCTGGAGTGATCACATCAGCATCGCCAATCATGGTGAGAATTTCGCCATTGGTCTCCCAATTGTTTTGGCGGAGAAATTCTTCAGTTCTTCCCCCTAAAGGTGTTGGCACCATAAAAACTAATGGCAATCCAGATTGTGAAAATAGTTTTTGTGCGTCCTGAATTTCTTGTTGGAGGGCATGGTCTGAATTATTTACTGGATCTCCGAGTACTAATACTGAATTGGCTCGTTTTGTAATTCCGCTATCAATTCGGATCTGCCAAGGTCCGCGTTCCTGAGTGAAACGCGGTAGCCATGTATGAAAGGCGGCCAATTCAATCTCTCTGATCCGAAGTGAAAGTGGCGACCCTTTACCAACTTCAGTGATCGGTTCGACAATTCGCCAGGCATAAATCGAACTCTGATCAAATTGCGCGAGCGAGCCATCCTTCTTTCTTATTTCACCTGGAGCTTCAAGAACTCCGAGAAAGTCTTGGTAACCGCCCTTAATCTGGATTCGCACCGAAACCCGTTGGCCGAGCGCAGAGTTGAGCTCTTCCACCGAGTTCTTCACAAGATATTTCTACCTCAGAGTTGTAAGATTTCAGCCATGACATACATCATCGCTGAACCTTGTGTAGATATTAAAGATAAGTCATGTATCGAAGAGTGCCCGGTTGATTGCATCTACGAAGGCGAACGTATGCTCTACATCCAACCCGATGAGTGCGTTGATTGCGGTGCCTGCGAACCAGTCTGCCCAGTCGAAGCGATTTATTATGAAGATGATGTCCCGTCACAATGGAAAGATTTCACCAACGCGAATGCGGAATTCTTTGAAGAACTTGGCTCACCAGGCGGCGCAAGCAAGGTAGGTCCAACTGGTCGCGACCACAAAGTTGTTCTTTCCATTCAAAAAAAGCCTGCTGAATAAACACGTCGCCATTCCAGAGAACGAGGGATAGTGAAGCTTCCAGATTTCCCTTGGGACACGCTCGCTCCATATGGCGATCGAGCCCGGCAACATCCAGCGGGAATTATTGATCTCTCGCAGGGAACACCGGTCGATCCAACTCCTGAGTTCATTCAGCGTTCGCTTCAGGAAAGTTCTAACTCACCTTCTTATCCAGTGACAGCCGGTACCGCGCAATTGCGAGAAGCGCTCAGAAAATATTCGAGCGAAATACTCGGCGCACGTGGCGACTTTGATGTACTACCAACAATTGGTTCAAAAGAACTTGTTGCCTGGTTGCCAACATTCCTCGAATCAAAAACAGTTCTCATCCCTGAAATTGCTTACCCTAGTTACAAAGTCGGCGCCTTAATCGCTAATGCAACAGTTAAAGAAGTTGGTATTGATGCAACCACGTGGCCAACGGCAGATCTAGCGTGGATCAATACGCCATCTAATCCAACCGGCAGAGTCCACTCCGAATCTGAATTGCGGAGCGTTATTAGTTGGGCTCGTAATGGAAATCGAGTATTAGCCTCCGATGAATGTTATGTGCCATTTCCTGATTCAGATACACCGTTTTCAATCTTGTCATTAACTGATGGTGATAACACCAACATTATTGCCGTGCATTCACTTTCAAAGCGCTCTAATTTTGCTGGGTATCGTGGCGCATTCATTGTTGGTGACAGCGCCATCATTAAGAAACTTTTAGAGATTCGAAAGCATGCCGGAATGATGGTGCCACTTCCGGTGCAGAATGCGATGACAACTGCACTCGGCGATGAATCTCATGTCCATCGACAAGCAGAGCTCTATCGTCAACGAAGAAAAGTGATGAGAGCTGCGCTAGATAAAGTTGGATTCGTTACTGAATTTTCTGGTGCTGGGTTATATCTCTGGTGCACTCGTCATGAAAGTGATTGGGAGAGCGTGAGTTGGTTGGCCGATCGCGGCATACTTGCAACGCCAGGAAGTTTTTATGGTAGCGCTGGCGAAAAATATATTCGCGTTGCCCTGACTGCGACAGACGAGAAGATCCGTGAAGCTGCGGAGCGAATAACACGTGGCAATTAAGGGGATTTTGCTTGTAGGTGGCCGTGGCACCAGGCTTCTTCCGTTAACCGAGAAAACCCCCAAGCCAATGTTAAAAGTGGCTGGCGTGCCTTTTACGCAACACCAATTAGCGAAAGCAAAATCTGCTGGCGTTACAGAAATAGCGCTCGCGACTTCTTTTATGGCAGAAGTATTTGAACCACATTTTGGCGATGGTTCAACGATGGGAATGAAAATTCATTATGCAGTAGAGAAAGAGGCGCTAGGTACTGGTGGTGCAATAAAGAACGCCAGCCAAGTACTTGATTTACAACCAGGTGATTCGGTTGTGATTTTCAATGGCGACGTACTTAGCGGTCATGATCTCGCCGGACAGATTTCATTTCATCAACGTGAACAGGCAGCGGTAACGTTATATTTAACAGAAGTTCCAGATGCACGAGCATTTGGCTGTGTTCCTATTGATGAAAAAGGAAATGTCACAGCATTCTTGGAGAAGATGGAAAACCCTGTAACGAATTTAATTAATGCTGGTTGTTACATATTTGACGAAACTGTTTTCCAGCAGATTCCCGCGGAAACTGTTGTGAGTGTGGAGCGTGAAACTTTTCCGAAAATCCTCGAAGAAGGTTTGGTTGTCAAAGGCTTTGTTGATAGAAGTTACTGGCTCGATATTGGCACGCCGGCGGCGTTGATTAAAGCCTCTCGAGATTTGCTCACTCATGAATTCACTTCACCTGCCACACCTTCTCACTCAGGTGGTGCACTCATTGAAGATGGAGCGATTATCGCGCCAGATGCTCACATAGGTGAGGGCAGTTTCATTGGCAGAGGCGCACGAATCGAAAGTGGCTGCACAATTTCTGGCTCGATTGTTGAAGCAGGCGCGATGATCGGTGCGAATTCGACTTTAGTGAATACTTTTGTGAGAGAAAACGCAGTTATTAGCGAGAATTCCAACGAAAATTCCGCCATTTTAGGTTTTTAGCCCTTTAATGGACTTGACTCAAACGAATAACACGCGTGTAATTCAGCCAGTAGCGCCACCGCTCAGGGGGCCCCTTCGAACTGAATCAATCAGATCGAAGTGACTTGAGGAGTATGTAGATGTCTGAACTTCGACGCAGTGAATATTCCAACGTCGGTCCAAGCATTCAATTAGGTAATGGCGAAATTGTCGAACTTTCCTGGCAGGAGCGTGCGCTCTGCGCGCAGACTGACCCCGAAGCATTTTTCCCAGAAAAAGGCGGTTCCACTCGGGAAGCCAAGCGCGTTTGCATGTCATGTGAAGTTCGCTCAGAATGTCTCGAGTACGCGCTAGCTCACGATGAACGATTCGGAATCTGGGGCGGACTATCGGAGCGTGAACGACGCCGGTTGAAGCGTAGACCCGCTTAAATTTCTACACGGCTTTTAAAGTCGGCGAGGTGGTGACATCACTATGGCCGAGATAAGTACACGCCATCATGTCACCGCAATTCTTGTCGCACATGATGGTGAAACATGGATTCCTAAAGTTGTTGCAGCGCTCGCTTCGCAAAGTCACCCCATTGATGTTGCGATCGCAATCGATACTGAATCGCAAGATGGCTCAGTAAAACTTCTCAAGAGTTCAGATTTCAAAACCTATTCAATGTCGCGTGGCACCGGTTTTGGCGATGCAATTAATGAAGCGCTGACAAAAATCCCTCGAATAAAACAACGCAGCACTGAAGAGAAAATAGTTGAATGGCTCTGGTTGATTCATGATGATTGTGCGCCAAAAAAGAACGCTTTGGCGGAGTTGTTAAAAGCAGTTGACGAACGCCCCAATGCTGCAATTGCAGGTCCAAAAATTCTTGGTTGGTATGACCGGAACCATATTCTCGAAATGGGCGTCAGCATCGCACCAAATGGTGCACGGTGGACGGGCATGGAGTACCGCGAACAAGATCAAGGACAACATGATGGCGTTCGTGACGTTCTCGCAGTGAATACCGCTGGCGCTCTTGTCAGGCGCGATGTCTATGAAGAGCTTGGAGGGTTAGATCCAAATCTCTCACTCTTCCGTGATGATGTTGATTTTGGTTGGCGGGCGCGAACAGCGGGTCACTCTGTTATCGCAGTCTCTGATGCCGTTGTCTATCACGCAGAAGCTGCATCAAGTGAGCGTCGTTCCGTTGATGTATCGGAAGCATTTCTTCGTCGACCATTATTACTAGATCGTCGAAATGCAGCGTACGTCTTGCTGGTTAATGCTTCGTGGTGGTGGTTACCACTCATAACGGTGCAACTTCTTTTTTCGGCGGTAGTGAGATCCATTGGTTATCTCTTTGCAAAATTACCTGGGTATGCAGCTGATGAGATTGGCGCAGTCGGCTTGCTCTTTATTAAACCAACCTTGATATTCGATGCAAGAAAACAACGAAGAAAAGTACGTCTTCTCTCATCACGAATCATCGCTGATTTTATTCCGCCTCGAGGAAACCAAATCAGCTTAGCTGTTGATCGCGCACGAGCTGCCATTGCTCGCTATTTTGACCGTCGAAGCGCTCAAACGGGGTGGATCAAAGGAGATCAGCAAGAGTCCGAAGAGCTCACGCTTCCAACAATTAATTTAGGTAACGAAGAAAGTTCAAGTGAAGAAGGTGATGAACTCATCACCGATGATGAGCAATTCACGCGATTGAAATCATTTATTTCGCGACCAATTTATGTCTTTACCTTTGCACTGATTCTAATAACGCTTATTGCATCACGAAATCGAATTGGCGATATTGCTGGTGGCGCGCTTTCACCCATTCCGGCAAGTGGTGTTGACCTCCTCCGAAAATACACGGAATCGTGGCATACGGTCGGTCAAGGAAGTAGCGCGAGCGCTTCACCGTGGATTTTCATGTTCGGTTTTGCCAGCCTAATAACGTTAGGTAATTTAAAACTTTTCTTCTCGCTTCTATTTTTACTGGCTGTCCCACTCGTCTTTGTTTTGACCTACAAATACGCGAGAAGATTTACAAACAATCGAGTAATTGCTCTGAGCGGCGCGGGCTTGTACGCGCTTTCGCCGGCGCTCCTCAATTCACTTCATGTCGGAACATTCGGCACACTAGTTATCGCAATCGTCGCACCTTTGTATTGCGGAACTCTTATGAATCGATCTATCACCGAACTCAATTGGCAGCGAGTTTTTTTCCTCGGATTGTGTGACACCGTTATTTTCTTCTTTTCACCACTGTTATTTCTAACCGTTGTACTCTGGCAGTTAATTCCTGTAGTCACATTTGTGACGGAGAGAATCCGCACTCAACTATTTAACGAAAGGATTTTTTCACTCACGAAGGCGCGAGAGTCATTGCACTCATTTTGATTCCGCTAATTTCCGGATTCCCTTGGTCATTTACGTTACTGCGGCATCCGTCTCGATTTCTCATTGAACCTGGTCTTCAAATTGCTTCCGATGACACTCTAAAAATTCTTCTGGGCAATCCCGGTGGTTCACTTGGAATACCGCTTTGGATTATTACACCTGCGCTTCTCATCTCAGTCACCGCACTTTTTAGTTCAATAACAAGAATTTATGGCGAGCTCTCGCTTACCTGTTTTTCAATTGCTTTGCTCGCAACTATTTTTCCCGTAGCCGGCCATGGAAATTTTCAACCAATCGCTCCGTACGTTGGAAGTTTGTTAGCGCTAGCAACATTTGCTTCTGTTATCGCCGCGGTGCGCCTCGGAGATCGACATGTCCCACTTCTTTCACAATCTCATGTCGGATATCGACATATTTTGACGTTAAGTATTTCCATCAATCTCATTGGCATCACTTCTCATCACAGCATCGTGGTGGGTTACATCAGGGGCAGATTCATTAGTTACGAGTAGCCACCAAGCAAAATTGCCGGCTTTTATCAGTGCAAGTGGTGAGACCCCCTCGCGATTCAAAACTCTAGTTATCGCTTCTCAGAAAAATAAAATTACTTACTTTATTGCTCGCGACAAGAGTTTGGAATTAGGTGACGCTGATCCACTTTATGACGTTGATTCACAAGTGAATCAAGCAGTGGCAGATTTAGTTACTGGTGTAGGAGTCTCAAGTAGTCAGGTGCTTGGCAATTTCGGAATTAAATACCTCTTTTTGTCACAGCCGATCGATCAAGATTTAGTGAGAACTATTGATGGAATTGGGGGATTCACGAGGTCATCTGCAACCAGAGATGGTATTTCTTGGAAAATTACAAATGCTCGCACACGAATATCAATGACATTTGCCGACGCATCAACGCTTGAAGTTTCAAGCGGTGATATTGGAGCAAAAACAATTGCGCCGAGCAAAGGAACATTAGTAATAGCAGAGAAATTTGATGGCAAGTGGAAACTTTTATTTAATGGTCGTTCACTTCCGATTGAGAAATCACCTGAAGGTTATCCTGCATTTTCAATCCCTGAGAAAGGCGTCATTCAAATCTTTCACGATGGCACCCAAAGAAGAGCGCTCATTTCACTGCAAGCAATCGTGATCATTACGTTAATTGTTCTCGCAGCACCACGAGGTCGTCGCCGCAGAGAAGTGCCTCTTGAGGAATTAGCATGAGAAAAATTCCTGGCGTCGGATTCATTATCTTTGTCTTGGCATCGCTTCTTGCCACGCTGCTTTTCTCTCATCAAGTCACAACGGCGCGTGTTACTCAGAATTTTTCACCTACAGCGTGTCCTGCGTCTGCTAATGGTGGCGTTGTCACTGCCGCGTTACCCAGCAAGAAAGTTCAGATTCACGATGTTTTTGCCAGTAAAAAAGTTTTGAAGTATCGCAGCGCTGGCGCAATTAGCCATCAAGTTGGTAAATCACCACTACTCGTAGCAGGAAACAGTGGCACAACTTTTGCAATACAAACGAAGAGTTCAACCTGGACCGGCGCAACAATGTGTACTGCAGGTATTTCGGATAGTTGGTTTGTCGGGGGGAGTGCAGATATTACGAGCCAGTCCTATCTCTCATTAGTGAATAGCGGTTTGAGCGATGCGGTAATAGATATCACCGCGTATTCAGAGAAAGGATCGATTGCCAAACTTTCCTACACCGTAAAGCAAAGCTCTCAGAAAGATATTCGCCTCGATTCAATCGCTCCTGGCAGTTCAGCACTTGCCCTTCATCTCATTACGCGAACTGGCCGAATCACGTCATATCTCTTCGATGAACGAAAGAAAGGACTTCGCACCTACGGTGGCGATTATGTCAATACACAATCATTTAGTTCACCTACACTTTTTATAGCAGGTATTCCCACAAGTTTGAGCACGACTCAACAAACGCAATCGACAAGTTCAACGTCGACGGCAAAGAAAAAGAAGAAGTCCAAAACCAGTTCCATCAATGTGAAACATATTTTGCGAATTATGAATGCTGGAGATATTAAAACTACTGCGACAGTGCAAGTCTCGAATTCTCAAAGCGTGATCACTCCGATTGGACTTAATGCAATTAATCTTGCACCTGGCGTGGTTCGAGAGATTGCCCTCGATGGCGATCTTGGTGTGGGCTCTTTTGGAGTAAAAATTTCTGCAGATCAAAACCTCGTTGCCTCGGTCTACACCTATTTTGAGTCACAATCATTTCGAGAATTTCTATGGAGTACTCCAAGTCAGAGCGCTGATGAGTTAGCAAGTGGCCCGATTACGTTAAATCTCGGTGGGCTAGAACCAACACTTACATTAGTCAGTGACAATATTGATGTTGTTATTTCCTGGACAAATACCAAAGGCAAAGTTTCTAGCAAGACCTTCCATGAAAGTGATTTTCTCCTGTGGCAGGTACCGGCAAATACCCGACAACTTGTTATAACTCGCACGCCTCGTGGCGCTTCACTATCGGGTGGAGCCCTGACATGGCGAGGTGCATCGGGAATCGCCTTCTTGCCACTTAAATCAGGTTCAATTCTCGACACGGCTGCGAAACCAATTTCCAACGCAGCAACTATTTCGTAATTTCACACTAGTCTGTTGGTATGTCAACCGAAAAGACGCGTCGATCAGTACGGTCGTGCTCTCGGACTGGTTGCCGCAATATTGCAGTTCGAACACTGACATATATTTATTCAGACTCGACAGCCGTACTTGGTCCACTGGCAACATACGCCGAACCACATGCCTATGACTTATGTGAAATACATAGTGAGAAATTAACTGTGCCTATGGGTTGGACCGTTCTTCAACATCATCCGGAAAGTTACTCAAGTGGCCCAAGCGAAGATGATTTGATGGCGATCGCTGATGCTATTCGCGAAGTTGGTTTAGGGGATATTGAGAAAGAGCGTACGGCTGAGATCAAAAGTGAAAAAAGTGCTCAACAAGGAAGACGTGGCCATCTAAGAGTTCTTCCCTCTTAGCCGTAAGTACATTACTCAACAGAATTATGAATCCAGATTTGCTCAATAAAATCATCAAGGCATATGACATTCGTGGTCTTGTAGATAAAGAACTCACGCCAGATTTCACCTTCGCAGCAGGTGCAGCATTCGCTCGTTTTCTCGAAAGCGAACGAGAACCTGCGACCGTTGTTATCGGTGAAGATATGCGTCCATCTTCGCCAGAACTGGCTGATGCTTTTGCCGACGGTGTGACGTCGCAAGGCATGGATGTCATCCGGATTGGATTAGCTTCGACAGATCAATTGTATTTTGCAGCGGGCAAATTAAATATGCCTGGTGCGATGTTTACAGCGAGCCATAATCCAGCGGCCTATAACGGAATTAAGTTATGTAAAAGCGGCGCTCGTCCTATCGGTCAAGAAACTGGCTTAACGTGGATACGAAATGCAATTGAAGCTGGATCACCGATTTCAAATCGTCCGGTGGGCAAGGAATCTCGCCGAGAGATGCTCACTGACTATGTAGATTTCTTATATTCGTTATTTGACCACGATTTTTCTGGCAGAAGGCTTCGTATCGCAGTTGATGCCGGAAATGGCATGGCAGGTCATACTGCACCAGCAGTGCTTGCCGAATGAACGCAGAAGTCTTTCCGCTCTATTTCGAACTTGATGGGTCATTTCCCAATCACGAAGCAAATCCGATTGCTCCAGAGAATTTGGTTGATCTTCAGAAATTAGTGAAGAAAAAGAAAGCAGATATCGGTTTAGCTTTTGATGGCGATGCAGATCGATGTTTTCTTGTTGATGAAACTGGCGCACTGGTTTCGCCATCAGCGCTCACAGCACTCATCGCTGATCGAGAATTACGCAAACGTCCAGGCTCAACAATTATTTACAACCTTATTTCATCGCAAATAGTAAGAGAAGTTGTAGAGAGCGCTGGTGGAACCGCCGTTCGTAGTCGAGTAGGACATTCGTATATTAAGAAACTGATGGAAGAGACTGGTGCAATTTTCGGCGGCGAACATTCTGGTCACTTCTACTTCAAGGAATTTTGGCGAGCAGATTCAGGAATGTTGGCTGCACTTCATGCCATCGCCGCGCTAATGGAAAGTACTGATTCTTTATCTTCGCTTCTTGCTCCATACAATCGATATTTCCAAAGTGGCGAAATCAATACTGAAGTACCGAGTCCGAAAGATTCAGTGCATGCAATCGAAGAGCACTATTCACAGCAGGCCCAACAACGGAGCCTAGAATTTGATCGCCTCGATGGATTGACCGTGACTGCTCCTGAATGGTGGTTTAACGTTCGACCTTCCAATACTGAGCCATTACTTCGACTCAATGCCGAGGCAAAGACGGTCAAAGAGATGGTTGCGATTCGCGACGAGGTGCTGAAGTTCATTAAGTCGAGGTAAAGTACGGCTCTCGCTTGATATACGTGCCATATAGAGGAGCATTTACTAGTGAATCCATTGACTACTGCCATCGCTCACGACATTGCCAATCCAGCACTTGCTGCTGAAGGAAAGAAGCGAATCGAGTGGGCAGAACGAAATATGCCGGTACTCGCACAAATTCGTGAACGATTTGCAAAAGAACAACCATTCAAAGGTGTTCGAATCTCTGCGTGTATGCACGTCACAACTGAAACTGCGAACTTAATGCGAACCTTGAAGGCTGGTGGAGCAGAAATTGCGCTCTGTGCTTCAAATCCACTTTCGACC
>RFMS01000154.1 GCA_009927575.1 Actinomycetota bacterium | reverse complement strand
TGACACCATCGCAGTGATGAATGAAGGAAAGATTGAGCAGATGGGTTCGCCGGTTGATCTTTACGATTCACCAGAAACTGCATTCGTTGCGAACTTCTTAGGTCAATCCAATTTAATTCGAGGCACCGTTGATTCACAAGGTGGCGATGAATTAGTTGTGAGTTTGCACGGACAGAAAGTTGGGCTGAAGAAAGCGCGAAATCACTCCGATTCTTCATCTGTCTTAGTTGGAATTCGTCCAGAGAAAATCTCTATTCGTCCAGAATCAACCAGCGCATCAGGCAGCGTTCTCCAAGGGGGAGTTGTCTCAGATGTTTCCTACATGGGCGTGAGTACTCAATATGTTGTTGAGATGCCATGGAAGCAAGACATCACAGTCTTTGAGCAGAATGATGGTGGCGTACCGACGATTGAAGTAGGCGACAAAGTCACTCTTTCGTGGGAACCACATTTCACATTTGGGCTTGATGGCACAGAAGATGCTCAAGCTGGCGCACGTACCGATCAAGAGTAACAATGGCATTTCTCCATTCCACTGCGACAAAAGTTGTTGCGCTGAAAGAAAAGCGTTCACTCCTTCCATATCTCTTGCTCGCGCCTGGAATGCTCTGGCTGACCTTCTTCTTTATTTTTCCCATTATCAACCTTGCACAAACATCTACTCAGACGAAAAAAGCTAACGGTGATATCGGTCAGTATGAGCAGACGCTTCGTTTCCGCAACTACATCGATGCGTTTGTTGAGAATAAAGAACAGTTTTCACGATCCTTTATCTATGCATTTCTTGCCACAATTCTCGCGCTCGCCATTGCCTATCCACTCGCATATGGCATCGCATTTCGCGCAGGCAGACTTAAAAATATTCTTCTCGTTTTAGTTGTTGCACCTTTTTTCACGTCATTCTTACTCCGCACCATTGCTGGAAACAGATCCTTGGTGAAGAAGGTCCCGTTATTGCTGTGTTGAGGGGATTGCACATCATCGGCCCTCAAACCACGCTCACTGCAAGTGCGCTTGCTGTCGTCACGGGTATGACATACAACTTCCTGCCATTTATGACCTGCCACTCTATGCGTCTCTTGAACGAATCGATCCTCGAACGTTGGAAGCAGCTGGAGATTTATACGCAAATCCCATCACAACATTTAGAAAAGTTACGGTGCCACTGTCTATGCCAGGTGTTGTCGCGGGCACACTTCTAACTTTTATTCCGGCCGCCGGTGATTATGTCAATGCATCAATTCTGGGAAACCCCAATACAAAGATGCTTGGTAACGTGATCGAATCCCGATTCTTCAAGATTGTTGATTATCCAACTGCAGCAGCGCTCTCGTTTACCTTGATGGCTGCCATCCTTATTCTTGTCACGATCTATATCCGTAAATCCGGAACGGATGAACTCGTATGATTAATTGGTTCCGCAAAAATCTCATCCGAATTTACATGGTGCTCGGCTTTACCTACCTTTTTATTCCAGTCGCGTATACCTTTGCTTTTTCTTTCAATGACTCTGGTAAATCCAACTTAGTCTGGAAAGGTTTTACCTTTAAGAATTGGCAAAATCCCTGTGGCGCTCCTGATGTCTGTAAGGCGCTAGGAAACTCCATTCAAATCGGTCTGATTGCAACGCTCATTAGCAACAATTCTTGGAACTCTTATTGCATTTGCTATCGGACGAAATAAATTTAAAGGTCGATCGACCACCAACCTAGTTATTTTCTTGCCGATGGCAACCCCAGAAGTTGTTCTTGGTGCATCGTTACTTGCGATGTTTTTAAGTATTAAATTCAATCCTGGCTTTTGGCCAACCATCATTGCGCACGTGATGTTCTGTATCTCCTTCGTGGTTGTCACAGTGAAAGCGCGTATTGCCAGCCTCGATCCTCGCTTGGAGCAGGCAGCGATGGATCTCTACGCCAATGAATTTGAGACGTTCCGCCGAGTCACTCTTCCATTGGTTATGCCTGGTATCGCAGGCGCAGCGTTGCTTGCCTTCTCACTCTCATTCGACGATTTCATCATTACAAACTTCGTTTCTGGGACTGTTACGACGTTCCCGAAATTTGTCTACACCGCTTCAGCTCGTGGAATTCCAGCGCAAGCAAATGTCATCGGTAGTTCGATGTTCTTTATTGCGCTCGCTATTGTTATTGCAGGACAACTGGTTGGTCGACGGAAGAAAGTGAAGTAATGGCAAACATTGGAAATATGTATGGCCCGGATTTCACCTTTCTTGGAATTCCACGATGCGACCTTGAAAATCCCGCATCATTTGCCGGAGCAGATGTTGTCATTGTTGGTGCACCAATAGATTCTGGAACATCTCATCGATCGGGTGCAAAGTTTGGTCCACAAGCAATTCGTGGTGGCGACTATTTACCGCATGACGCAGAACGGCCACACCTCTCAATGCGGGTTGATTCACTTAAAGAGTTAAAGATCTTTGATGCTGGCGATCTTCTTATGCCGCCAGGTGATTTAGTTTCATCGCTTAAAGTTTTAGAAGCTGCAACAGAGAAAATTTCTCGTGCTGGCGCAATCGCGGTGGTGCTCGGTGGCGATCACTCTGTTGCATCTGCTGATGTTCTGGGAATCGCTAAGCATCGAGGTATGGGAAAGATTTCCATGGTGCATTTCGATGCGCATGCCGATACTGGCGATCTTCAATTTGGCGCGCTCGTTGGACATGGAACTCCAATGCGTCGATTGATTGATTCAGGAGCGGTACGCGGAGATCGTTTCTTGCAATTAGGACTTCGCGGATATTGGCCAGATAACGAAACACTTCTCTGGATGCGCGATCAAGGAATGCGCTCATATGAGATGACAGAGATTCATCATCGCGGGATGAAAGCAGTTCTCGATGAATCGTTTTCAACGCTGACAGATGGTTGCGATGGCGTCTTTCTCTCTGTTGATATTGATGTTGTTGATCCCGGAATGGCACCTGGAACCGGAACGCCAGAACCTGGCGGAATGACCTCGCGTGAATTGTTAGAAGCAGTTCGCCGTATCTGTTTTGAGTTACCAGTAGTTGGAATCGATGTGGTCGAAGTCTGTCCCGCATTTGATAGCGCAGATATCACCGCGATTTTGGCAAACCGTGTGGTTCTTGAAGCATTAAGCGCGATAACGTTAAAGAAAAAGGGTGGAAGTTATTCTCCCACCCGAAATCTTTTAGACCGTTAAGTTTTAATTACTGCGCTTGCGCAACCGCTTCATCAAGAATTTGCAGCGCTTCCTTGAGTAAGTGATCTGGCATCACAAGTGGTGGCAGCAGACGAATCACATTTCCATATGTACCTGCAGAGAGAATTAATACGCCTTTCTGCTGGCAATACTTCACAATAGAAGTGAGCGCTGCTGGATTTGGTTCATCGCTACCTGCGAGAACTAATTCCAACGCCTGCATTGCGCCACGACCGCGGACATCGCCAACGATTGGATACTTCTTCTTCATTGCATTGAGCGCATCACTCATGATGGAACCGAGATGATTTGCTCGATCCACAAGTTTCTCTTCTTCAATGGTTGCAATCGCGCCAAGAGCTGCAGCGCAGGCGACAGGGGAGCCGCCATATGTTCCACCGAGTCCGCCGACGTGAATTGAATCCATAATGTCAGCGCGACCTGTCACAGCTGCAAGTGGCAAGCCACCAGCAATTCCTTTTGCTGTAGTCATCAAGTCAGGCACAACTCCTTCATCATCGCAGGCAAACATAGAACCTGTGCGAGCAAAGCCGGTCTGCACTTCATCAGCAATAAAGACGATGCCATTCTTTGTGCAAAAATCAGAGAGCCCTTTAATGAAACCTTTAGGTGGAACGACAAAGCCACCTTCACCTTGAATTGGCTCGATTACAATCGCAGCAACGCGATCTGCACCTAATTCTTTTTCAATTTTGTGAATGACAACATCGAGCGCTTCTTCTGCGCATTTTTCTGGTCCACCTGGCCATCGATAGGGATAAGCCATTGGCATGCGATAAAACTCAGGAGCAAACGGACCAAAACCATCTTTATATGGCATGTTCTTTGCAGTCATTGCCATCGTAAGGTTTGTGCGACCGTGATACCCGTGTTCAAAGACAACGACAGCTTCTCGCTTGGTAAAACGTCGCGCAATCTTCACTGCATTTTCTAGAGCTTCAGCTCCTGAATTAAAGAGCGCTGATTTCTTCTTGCCAGTTCCAGGAGTAAGTCGATTGAGCGCTTCGCAGACTTCGACATATCCCATGTATGGCGCAACCATGAAACAGGTGTGTGTAAATGCCGCTACTTGGTTCTGAACATTTTCGACAACTCGATCAGCGCTATTTCCAACGTTAACGACAGCGATACCAGCGCCCATATCAATAATGGAGTTACCGTCAACATCAACAATGATTCCGCCACCGGCTTTTTCAACAAGGACTGGGAATGACATTCCAAGTCCTGCTGATACCGCAGCGCTTCGACGTTCAATAAATGCTTGCGATTTCGGGCCAGGAATTGCCGTAACTAATTTTCTCTCTTGTGGAATATGTGGGCCTGTTGTCATGTGCGCATACTACCTCGCGCGATTTCTGCCCGAACTTTAATTACCCTGAACTTTAATAATCGTGGCAGAGCGCAAGATGCGGGAATTCTCATCTACCTGAGAGGATAGCCACATGCGCGAGATCGTGATCCTCGGTTCGACCGGATCCATTGGAGTACAAGCGCTTGAAATAGTTGCGGCCCATCCCACAAAATTTAAAGTGGTGGGGTTAAGTGCGGGTTCGCGAAATATTGATCTCTTGATGGAACAAGCACATCGATTTCATGTACCTATCGTCGCAACGACCGGTGATGCATCGGCATATCGTGGCAAGGGAATTGAGATTATTGATGGCGAGAACTCATCAACGACGTTAGCGGCGCTTACGTGCGACATTGTCCTCAACGGAATTACTGGCTCAATTGGTCTTGGCCCAACGTTGGCGGCGGTTGCAGCTGGAAATATTGTTGCGTTAGCTAACAAGGAATCACTGGTTGCAGGCGGAGATTTAGTCATGGCATATGGCCGCGAGAAAATCATTCCAGTCGATTCGGAACATTCAGCGCTCTTTCAATGTTTACTTGCAGGGCGTATGAACGATGTTCGCAAAGTGGTGCTAACAGCAAGTGGTGGACCATTTAGAGATCGCAGTGATTTAAGTTCAGTAACCGTCAAAGATGCGCTCAATCATCCAACCTGGTCGATGGGAAGCGTAGTTACCATTAATTCGGCAACGTTGGTGAATAAAGGTTTAGAAATTATCGAAGCACATCACTTATTCGATTTACCATACTCAAAAATTGATGCTGTAATCCATCCTCAGTCCTATATCCATTCCATGGTGGAGTTCAAAGATGGATCAACTCTCGCGCAAGCAAGTCCACCCAATATGAAAGGTCCCATTGCATACGCGCTCGCATATCCGGATCGAATCTCTGAAGCGACAGAACCCATTGATTGGTTGCGAAAACATTCATGGACATTTGAGCCGATTGATACTGAACGGTTTCCTGCCATTGAATTGGCGCGCCGTTGCGGTGAACTAGGAGGCGGAACTACCGCGATATTTAACGCCGCAAATGAAGTTGCGGTGGATGCTTTTCTGAAAGAGAAGATTGCATTTACCGAGATCGTTGAAACTGTCGAAAAAGTAGTTCAGAAACTCGGTGCAAGTGCGCCTGCTCGACTTCGAGACCTCACCGATGTCAGTGCTATTGAGAAAGATGCGCGGACGTTGGCATCAGAATTGTTAGGAGTGTAAGTGGGCGTTTTAGGTGTTCTCGCATTCGTCGTGGGGTTGTTGTTCTCTGTAATGGTTCATGAGTGGGGCCACTACATCACTGCCGTGAAATACCGAATGAAAGTCACCGAGTTTTTCCTTGGTTTTGGGCAACGGATATGGTCGTTCCAACGAGGCGAAACTGAATTCGGATTAAAAGCAATTCCGGCAGGCGGATATTGCAAGATCGTTGGCATGTCACCGCAAGAAGAGTTAGAACCAGCTGATCAAGAGCGGGCATTTTATAAAGCGCCAGTCATAAAGAAACTAGTTGTTCTGGGTTCAGGTGCATTCTTACATTTTGTTTTAGGAATACTTTTTATTGCGCTCTTAATTGGCGGAGTCGGTCTCAATCAATCATTACCTAAAGTTGAATCGGTCATTCCATGTATTACAACAGCTGAAAATTGTTCAGCGTCTGACCCAATCTCACCGGCACAACGTGCTGGCATCAAAGTCGGCGATGAGATCGTGGGAGTAAATGGCGAGAAGGCTCGCTGGAACGATATTGTGAAAGTAATTCGTGCGAGCGCAAATAAAGAAATTACATTGATTGTCAGTACAAATGGCCAAGAGCGAACAGTCGCAATCACTCCTCACAACATAACTATTGAAGGCAAAAGTTGGGGGATTATTGGTGTGCAGAACGCAACCGGGATGGTGCGCGAAAACTTTCCCACGTCAGTAAAACAAACCTTTCAAGTAACTGGCTATTTCTTTAAGAGCTCAATTCAGGCTTTGGTCAGCTTGCCAACAAAAATCCCATCACTCGTGCGTCAGACCTTCTTTGGTGAACAACGCGATTCAAATGGTTTAGTGGGAATTGTTGGTGTTGCGCGAGCCTCAGCTCAAACTGCAAATAGTGGTGACCTCTCACTTCGTGAGAAATTAGCAACGTTTTTACTCATTATCGCTTCACTCAATATATTTGTGGGCATTTTTAATCTTTTGCCAATCTTGCCTCTTGATGGCGGACATATGGCAGTAGCGATTGTTGAAGCCATACGTCGACGATTCGCACGGGCGCAAGGTAAGCCTGATCCAGGGCCGATTGATGTAGAGAAATTGACGCCGATCACGTTGGTGGTTTTCGTCGCGCTATCAATCCTCACCCTGCTCCTACTTGCTGCAGATATTTTCAATCCGATTGATTTGAATCTGTAGGGCAGAATACGCACATGACCAACTTGGGAATGCCGAGCGCACCACTTCCTGTATTAGCGCCACGACGAAAGTCGAAGCAGTTAAAAGTGGGAAATGTTCTCGTTGGCGGTGATGCACCGGTAAGCGTGCAATCAATGTGCACAACGTTGACTGCAGATGTCAATGCAACGCTTCAACAAATTGCAGAACTCACCGCATCTGGTTGCCAGATTGTTCGTGTCGCAGTTCCGAGCCAAGATGATGCAGATGCACTTGCCCAGATCGCTAAGAAATCTCAGATACCTGTCATTGCTGATATTCATTTTCAACCAAAATATATTTTTCGCTGCCATAGATGCTGGGTGTGCTGCGGTCCGAGT
>RFMS01000155.1 GCA_009927575.1 Actinomycetota bacterium | reverse complement strand
GTTATCGTTGTAATCCTCTTTGTAATCAACTTTGATTCCCGATGAAGCCATAAACGCTTCAAGAGTTGGATAGACCTTCTTATCTGAGTCGTAATCTAAATAGAGCGTCCAGTTTGCCCAACGAACTGTGCCATCTGATGCTGCGCTATCGCTACCACCGCCACCACATGCTGCAAGTGCAGTTGCTGCACCAACACCACCAACTCCAGCAAGAAAGCCACGACGTGACATCTGCGCTTTAATTAATTGGGCAACTTCTGGTGAAGATGGTTTCTTTGTCATCGCTTCGCTTTCTCTTATCGTGGAGCGTTCGGTCGGGATTTGCTTTCGAGAATTTTAGAACTCTAGGCGTTTAGATTAGTCATAACATGCTTGATTCTGGTGTAATCCTCGAAGCCATAATTCGAGAGATCCTTTCCATAACCTGAGTGCTTGAAACCACCATGTGGCATCTCAGCAACTATTGGAATATGGGTATTGATCCAGACACAACCAAAATCAAAGGCGCGAGCGGCGCGCATTGCACGACCATGGTCTGAAGTCCAGACGCTCGAAGCCAAGCCATATTTCACGCCATTGGCATTTCGAATCGCCTCTGCTTCATCAGTGAATTTCTGGATGGTGATGACTGGGCCAAATACTTCACTCTGAATTAATTCATCATCCTGCTTCAAATCAGCGATCACTGTTGGTGGGAAGAAGAAGCCAGGTTGTTTGAGAGCAACGCCACCAGTAGTAACTCGGGAGTGAGATGGTGCGCGATTGACCATGCCACTAACCCGCTCTAGCTGGTTGGGGTTATTCAAAGGTCCGACAAGCACCTCTTCATTAGGCATTCCGACCTTAATCTGGTTCTTTGCCTGCTCAGTAAGGAGAGCGACCATGTCGTCATACGCAGCTGCTTCAACAAGAACTCGCGTTGCTGCGGTGCAATCTTGGCCAGCATTGAAATATCCGGCAATAGCAATCGCTTCAGCAGCAGCTTCGAGGTTTGCATCATCAAAGACAACAACTGGCGCTTTTCCGCCAAGTTCAAGGTGTACTCGCTTCACATCTTTTGCTGCAGATGTCGCAACTTCCATACCTGCTCGCACTGAACCAGTTACTGAAACCATTTGTGGCGTTGGATGATCAACGAGTGCGCGACCGGTATCGCGATCACCGCAGACAACGTTAAAGACACCTGCAGGTAAAAACTCTGCCATTAAGTTTGCCATCCACACTGTTGATGCTGGTGTTGTATCGCTCGGCTTAAGTACTACACAATTTCCGGCAGCAATTGCAGGCGCCCATTTCCAGACCGCCATCATCATGGGGTAATTCCATGGCGTTACTTGTCCGACAACACCGATAGGTTCGCGTCGAATAAACGAAGTCATTCCGCGCATATATTCGCCGGCCGAACGACCTTCGAGATTTCGCGCAGCACCGGCAAAGAATCGAATCTGATCCACCATTGGTGGAATCTCTTCTGACATGGTGATTGCTAATGGCTTACCAGTGTTTTCACTTTCAAGCGCAACGAGCTCTTCTGCGCGCGATTCAATCGCGTCGGCAATTCTAAAGATTGCTTTCTGTCGTTCACTTGGAGTGGAGTCACGCCAACTTTCAAATGCTTTAGATGCGGCGCTGTACGCAGCATCAACATCGGCTGCACTTGAAACTGGCGCGGTTGCAAATGCTTCACCAGTTGCGGGATTTACGATCTGAGAAGTTTTGCCATCTTTGGCGGGAACGCTCTTGCCATCAATAAAGTTCTGAATGGTTTTCATACGCGCAAACTACTCGGAATGAAAGGGTGAATCTAGGCTTCGGCCGCCGCTAATTGGCCACACGCGCCATCAATTTCGCGGCCACGAGTATCGCGAACCGTCACCGGCACCCCATATGACTCGAGAACACGGACGAACTCTTTCTCATCTTCTTTTCGCGAGGCGGTCCACTTCGATCCCGGCGTTGGGTTAAGCGGTATGAGATTGACATGGGCATGGCGATTTTTCAGAAGTTTGCCAAGCAGGTCAGCCCGCCAGGCTTGATCATTAATGTCACGAATCAGCGCGTATTCAATGGAATACCGCCGACCAGTCTTATCTGCATAGGCATCAGCTGCTTTAAGTACTTCGGCAACTTTAAAGCGATTATTAATTGGCACGAGCGTGTCACGAAGTTGATCATCTGGTGTGTGGAGCGAAACAGCAAGAGTAATTTGTAGATCTTCATCCATGAGTTTTTCAATGCCATTAACTAAGCCAACGGTAGAGACAGTGACGGATCGAGCTCCAATTCCAAGTCCATCTGGTTGTGGCGTCACAATATTTCGAACAGTACGCATGACTGCGTCGTAGTTTGCTAACGGTTCTCCCATTCCCATAAAAACAACATTCGATAATCGTGTAGGTCCGCCGGGTAATTCACCTGCAGCACACGATTTTGCCGCGCCACTAATTGCGCAGTGATCTCACCAGCAGTGAGGTTTCTCGTTAAGCCTGCTTGGCCAGTGGCACAAAATGGGCAATCCATTCCACAGCCAGCTTGCGATGAGATACATACAGTGGTGCGATCGGTGTATTTCATCAATACGCTCTCGACAAGAACGCCATCATGTAATCGCCATAAATCTTTTCGAGTCTTACCGTTATCGCACGTAATTGAACGAACCAGAGTTATCAATCGGGGCAAGAATTCTTTTGCTACTAACTCGCGCATTCCGTTGGGGATGTCGCTCCAACTTTCTGGATCATCGTTGTAATGAGTGAAGTAGTGAGTTGCGATTTGATTGGCGCGAAATGCTGGCAGGCCAAGGGAAATCGCTTTGGCTCGCCGCTCTCCTGGATCCAGATCAGCGAGATGTTCTGGTGTTTTTGCTCGTGTACTCATATCGATGTCAATGAAATTTCTAGCTGAAATGTTTCACGAGTTCGAGTGCGCACCAGAGCGCAGGCGCTGTTAATAGCGCAGAATCGATTCGATCGAGCATGCCGCCATGTCCCGGCAAGAGCGTGCCCATATCTTTAATTGCTAAATCTCGCTTAATTGCACTTTCAATGAGATCACCTACGGTTGCAGTAATCACTCCCATAATTCCGACAATCGCTCCGATTCGCGCATCAAATTCAAGTAAGAAGCGGAAAGCGAGCGCACCACCGATAGCGGTAAAGACAAGTCCCCCAATAAAACCTTCCCACGTTTTCTTTGGGCTCACAGTTGGTGCCAATTTATGTTTTCCGAGAAGTACTCCAAATACATAGGCGAAGGTATCGTTACAACCAACAAGAATTACGAGCGTCATAATGTTATGAAAGCCATGGCTATACCGAGCAAGCAGAATGAGAAATCCACCTAAGTAGGCAATATAAACAATTGCTAATGTGGCGGCGCTTGCGCGCTTCACAAAACCATCAATTCCTTTAAGAAGGATAAAGAAGTACATATTGGGAATAACAAGCGCAGTAGCAACAGCGAGTCCGTTAATTCCACCCCACCAAGTTCCCGCGACAATTGCGGCGATAGCAATCGGCATAATCAACGGCGAGAACGTAATTTCACCTACTGCTAGCGCTTTCATTAACTCGCGAACAGAGAGATAGACCGCAACTCCAACAACCGCAGCAAAAACTATCGGCACATATTTCACGGTGCCCATCACAAGCAATATGAGCGAAACCGAAACAATGATTGACGGAAGAAGCTTCCGGCCAGCTCGCTTATTTATGGCGTCATTTAATGAATGAAGATCGGACATAGTTAAACTTCGAGAAGCTCAGCTTCTTTATGTTTAAGCATGTCATCAATCTTGGCGACATGATCGCCGGTGACTTTTTCCATCTCTTTCTCTGCCCGGGCGAGATCATCTTTTGAAATCTTGCCATCTTTCTCAAGCTTCTCCATCGCTTCTTTCGCAGTGCGGCGGATATTGCGGATTGAGACTCGTGAATCTTCCGCTTTTGCCTTTGCTACTTTGATAAATTCTTTTCGGCGCTCTTCAGTTAATTGCGGAAAGTTGATTCGAATAGCGCTGCCATCATTTCCAGGGTTGACACCAAGATCTGATTCTCGGATCGCCTTTTCAATCGACGCCATAGCGCCTTTGTCATAAGGAGTTACCAGCGCCATTCGAGCTTCGGGAACTTGGACCGATGCAAGTTGTGAAAGTGGCGTGAACGTTCCGTAGTAATCCACCATGATCTTGCCGAACATTGATGGATGGGCGCGACCCGTTCGGATGCTCGCGAAATCTTCGCGCGCGACTTCTACTGCCTTATCCATCTTGGCAGACATATCGCTCTGGACTCCGGCTAGCTCTGACATGGGGCTCCTTTAAATCTAGTTAACTAATGTTCCGATATTTTCACCGCGAACTGCACGGCCAATGTTCCCATTTGTCATGAGATCAAAGACAACGATGGGAAGTTTATTTTCGCGGCAGAGGCTAAATGCAGCGGCATCAGCAACGGCGAGTGATTTGCTCAATACTTCATCGTAAGAAATTTTTTCATATTTCGTCGCGCTCTTATCTTTTCGAGGATCAGCGCTATACACACCATCTACTCCACTCTTTGCAAGGAGAAGTGCATTTACGCCAATTTCCAAAGCGCGTTGGGCAGCGACTGTGTCTGTTGTAAAGAATGGCATTCCCGCGCCAGCACCAAAGATCACAACGCGACCTTTTTCAAGATGGCGAATGGCGCGTCGTGGCACATACGGTTCAGCAACTTGTCCCATCGTGATCGCAGTTTGAACCCGAGTATCAATGCCTTCTTTCTCCAAGAAATCTTGAAGAGCTAAGCAATTCATCACAGTTCCGAGCATTCCCATGTAATCAGCTCGAGCGCGATCCATTCCGCGAACTTGAAGTTCAGCGCCACGGAAATAATTTCCGCCACCGACGACAATCGCTACCTGGGTACCGCTTTTTACAACTGTGGCAATTTGGTTAGCGACATCATGAACAACGTCGGGATCAACGCCAATTCCTTTTTCGCCACCGAAAACTTCGCCAGAAAGTTTAAGGAGCACTCGACGATAGCCTGCTGATTTTTCGGCCATCTTCGGTGCTCCTTTACTCGTACTGAATCTCTTCAGTGAATCGTGGCTATAGGTTACTGACCTACTCGGAATCGATGGAACGCAGACACGGTGGTCCCCGCCTCATCTACTACCTGTTTTACCGATTTCTTATTGTCTTTCGCGAATGCCTGCTCCAAGAGCGTGACATCTTTATAGAAACCAGTGACACGACCTTCAGTGATCTTTGCAATCGCCGCATCAGGCTTTCCTTCAGCGCGTGCTGTCTCTTCTGCAATGCGTCGCTCATTCTCGACGATCTCAGAAGGAACTGCTTCGCGATTGAGATATTGCGGTGCGAAAGCTGCAATATGTTGTGCAACATCTTTACCGGTATCGCCTGCTGCTTTACCAAGTTGAACGATGACGCCAACTTGTGGTGGCAGATCAGGGCTTGTGCGATGTAGATATAACGCAACAGGTGAACCGTCGAGAACTGCAAGGCGACGAAGTTCGATTTTTTCACCGAGCGTCGCGTTCGCTTCATCGACATGTTCTTGAACTGTTTTGCCTGAAGCTAACTTCGAAGCGGTAAATGTCGCAACATCGCTGATCTTGGAAGCGAAGAGATGCTCAAGCAATTCATTTGCTGCTGCTTGGAAGCGATCGCCTTTTGCAACGAAATCAGTCTCGCAATTAAGTTCCAACATCACAGCGGTATTGCCCTCTGCTTTTGCTGCAACTAAACCATTTGATGTTGTACGACCTTCACGCTTGGTGACGCCTTTTTGGCCTTTCACGCGAATGATTTCAACAGCCTTGTCGAAATCTCCGCCTGATTCATCGAGCGCTTTCTTGCAATCGAGCATGCCAGCGGCGGTTACTTCACGTAAGCGTTTTACATCCTCTGCTGTGTATGCCACTTACTCGCCTGCCTTTACTTCTGAGCCTTCAGCTGCAGCAGATCCGAGAAGTTCTTTCTCCCAATCTGCAAGTGGTTCTCCGGCAGCAACTTCAGTTGCGCCAGCTTTTGCATCAGCAGCTTCTTTAGCGGCATGTTGCGAACGGGCTGCAAGGCCTGCTGCAACGGCATCAGCAATAACACGAGTCAATAATGTGACCGAACGGATCGCATCATCGTTACCTGGAATCTTGTAATCCACTTCATCTGGATCGCAGTTCGTATCAAGGATTGCAATCACTGGAATACCAAGCTTGTGCGCTTCTGCGACTGCAAGGTGTTCTTTCTTGGTATCGACAACCCATACTGCTGAAGGCAACTTGGTCATGTTACGAATACCGTTGAGGTTCTTATGAAGTTTCTCTTTTTCGCGACGAAGAAGGAGAAGTTCTTTCTTGGTAAGAACTTGATCATTTGCTGCTTCTAACGCTTCGAGTTCTTTCAAACGTTGTACGCGCTTGTACACGGTTGGGAAGTTAGTAAGCATTCCACCGAGCCAACGTTCAGTGACGTATGGCATTCCTACTCGTGTTGCTTGAGCAATGATCGGCTCTTGTGCTTGCTTCTTTGTACCAACGAAAAGAATATGTCCGCCTTTAGCGACAGAATCTTTAACAAAGTCATATGCCTTATCGATAAGTGCAAGTGACTGTTGGATATCGATGATGTAGATGCCATTGCGCTCTGTGAAAATAAAGCGCTTCATCTTTGGATTCCATCGACGAGTCTGGTGTCCGAAATGCACACCGCTGTCGAGGAGTTCTCGCATTGTTACAACCGCCATGGCGGCACACTCCTTCTTCGGTTTATGCACACGGCATAAACCTGCTCGGTTAATGATCTGACGGTTGTCAGATCCGTCGCACCAGACATGGACTTGCGCGAGCAAGACCGAGGTTGTCTGAGGTGCTGAGATGTCACTGAATTTCTTCAGTGCGGGCGAAATCCTACCTGACCCACAAGCGTCGAATTTCCACCAGATAGCCGAGGGCCATGCGTGAAAATCAACGATTTCGACCACTCTTCATTGGTGCGCGCTTTGGCTCTTGTCGCAGCCTTTCTCATGGGAGTTGCACTCGGGCTAGTGGCTCCGCGATCCCCATCATCAACGCCAGATGTAAAAGATTCTCCAATTGTCTTCGAACAGCGCAGACATTAAGAAGGTTTTGAGATTTAGCGGGTATAGATTTCCTACATGCAAGCACAACTTCCCTCACGAAATCTCGCACTTGAATTAGTTCGAGTCACCGAAACTGCAGCGATCGCCGCATCAAAGTGGGTCGGCCGAGGCGATAAAGATGGCGCTGATCAAGCAGCTGTCGATGCCATGCGCACGATGATTGCAACAGTTTCCATGCGTGGCACAGTCGTTATTGGTGAAGGCGAAAAAGATCACGCTCCAATGTTGTTCAACGGTGAAGAAGTTGGCGATGGCACAGGTTCGGCTGTCGACGTTGCAGTTGATCCAGTAGATGGCACACACTTACTGCAAAGGGTATGGCTAATGCGATTTCAGTTATTGCTTTAGCAGAACGCGGTGCGATGTTTGATCCCTCCGCTGTCTTTTACATGGAGAAGTTAGTCACTGGCCCTGAAGCAGCTGGCGTCATCGATATCACTGCGCCAGTGAAAGTTAATTTGCAGAAAGTAGCAAAAGCAAAGCACGTTGATATTTCATCTCTGACAGTCGTTGTTTTAGATCGTCCGCGACATGATCAACTCGTTAAAGATATTCGCGAAGCTGGCGCTCGAATTAAATTTATTACCGATGGCGATGTTGCTGGCGCTGTCGAAGCCGCCCGATCCAATACCGGAATCGATTTACTAATGGGAATAGGCGGAACACCTGAAGGAATTATCTCGGCCTGTGCAATGAAATGTCTCGGCGGGGAAATTCAAGGACGCCTCAAACCTAAGAGTGATGAAGAGCGAGAGCGCGCGCAAGCACAAGGACTAGATCTCACACGAGTATTTACAACCAATGATTTAGTTAAAGGCGATGATGTGTTCTTCGCCGCTACAGGAATAACCGATGGCGAACTCCTGCAAGGCGTGCGCCACGGCGAGAATTACTTCACCACAAATTCGATTGTGATGCGTGGCAAAACGAAGACAGTTCGAGTCATTACAACCGAAAGCCCAATCAGTTCGATTCTGGCTTAAACACACACTGCTCTGCCTAAGCGCGAGGATGTGCCTGTTCGTAAGCCTGTTTTAGTCGATCCTGCGAAACATGTGTGTAAATCTGAGTTGTTGCTAACGATGAATGGCCAAGAATTTCTTGCACGGTCCGTAAATCTGCTCCGCCTTCTAATAAATGCGTAGCGGCAGAATGACGTAGGCCATGTGGTCCCATTTTCACTTTTCCACCCAACGCTTCTAGCGCAACATAAACAATTTCACGAACTGTCCGCTGATCAATTCTCTTTCCGCGACTTCCAAGAAATACCGCTTCACCAGATTTTTCATTGGCCAGTGCAGGCCGTGCATTTAACCATTCAGTGAGCGCGCGAGCGGCCGGTAATCCAATTGGCACTACTCGCTCTTTATTACCTTTACCTATAACTCGTAAAGTATTTCGATCGAAATCAATATCAGTGATGTTAAGACCACATAACTCTGAGACGCGAATACCTGAGGCATAGAGCGTTTCAACAATTGCTCGGTCTCGAATTGCACCGTTACTTCCCTCTTCGTTTACTCGAGTTGCCAGTGCATCAAGCGTTGTGATGGCACCTTCAATGTCGAGAATATCTGGGAGCGTGCGTTGTGGTTTAGGTGCCTGCAAAAGTTTGCCGATATCACTTGATAGCCAACCATTTTAGCGCCCCAATACGTAAAAGCTTTAATGGAAACGACTCGACGAGAAAGTGATGATCGCGCTGCACCACGTGTTTGGAGATTTGCTAGCCAGGAACGGAGATGATCAATTGTTAAATCTTTAAATTCAGTAATACCTAATTTGTTAATGTGTTCAAGGAGCGATTCAAGATCTGCGGTGTATGCGCGAATGGAATTTTCTGAAAGATTTCGATCGAGAAGAAGATGTTCTCGATAGCCATTCATTAATTCATTTGCCACGCAGGCGAGAATACCTCTCACGCCTTCATCGGTCATGACAGGTCAAAGTACGAAGTATTCTCAAATATCTCTCACCTATCAGTCAATCCCCTCATACGCTTCCGCATGACCTGTCAGGGACAGGTCATATCGTGGTGGATATCGCTCTTGGAGGTGCGATGAACTCAGATCAAAAGTCCGCGCAATTAGCAAATTAGCAACCC
>RFMS01000036.1 GCA_009927575.1 Actinomycetota bacterium | reverse complement strand
TTCTTGATCATGTGTGACGTGAACGAAGGTAATTCCAACTTCGGTTTGGATCCATTTCAATTCGATCTGCATCTGTCGTCGAAGTTTGAGATCAAGGGCTCCAAGTGGCTCATCGAGCAATAACAGAGCTGGTCGATTGACGATCGCTCGAGCGAGCGCAATACGTTGTTGTTGTCCGCCTGAAAGTTGTGCTGGTTTACGTTCAGCAAGATGAGGCAATTCAACAAGTTTTAGTACTTTATCGACCGCTTCCTTCACATCTTTGATGCCGCGACGGCGAAGTCCGAATGCAACATTTTCAAAGATACTTAAGTGCGGAAAGAGTGCGTAATTTTGAAAGACTGTATTAATGGGTCTCTCGTAGGGACGAGAATCAGTAATGTCTGTATCGCCTAGTGCAATCGAACCTTTCGTTGGTTCTTCCAAACCAGCGATCATTCGAAGAGTTGTCGTTTTTCCGCACCCTGATGGACCAAGGAGTGCGAAAAAAGAACCCGCTTTTATCGTTAATGAGAGATCATCAACTGCAGTGAAATCACCAAAAGATTTGGTGATATTAGTAAGGCGAAGATCGCCGCGCGCAGAAGAGATTGCGTCCGACATTAGTTGCCGGTTGCTGCTTGGAATGCCTCCGTGTATTTACTCTCTTCATCAGGAGTAAGACCACGGAAAACTTTCACATGCTTGAGCGTCTCTTCAGTTGGGAAGATGAATGGGCTCTTCGCTAAATTCGCGTCGATCTTCTCCATCTCCGCTTGCGCACCTTTCACTGGGCAGATGTAGTTCACATACGCAGCAACTTCTGCAGCAACCGCTGGGTCGTAATAATTGTTAATGACCTTCTCAGCGTTCGCTTTATTCTTCGACGTCGAAGGAATCAGCAAGTTATCAGACCAGAGCATTCCGCCGGATTCTGGGACTGCAAAGTCGAACTTGCCATCATTTTCGCTGGCGAGCTGGAAGAGGTCGCCTGACCAACCAATAACAGCAACAGCGTCGCCATTAATTAAATCTTCTTTGTAGTCATTTCCGGCAACTTTACGGATATAGCCATCGCTCACCATCTTCTTGAGGTAATCAACAGCATTCATAAACTGAGCTTCAGTAAATTGTCCTGACGGATCGACACCTTGATATTGCATGATGATTCCGATTGTGTCGCGCATTTCAGAGAGAACTTCAATCTTTCCTTTATTCTCTTTCGCAAAGAGTTGATCAAGCGTTTTGATTCCCTTTGGCAACTTCTCTTTATTCCAACCAAATCCACCGAAACCTGATTGCCAGGTTAGCGAGTAATTACGACCTGGGTCGTAGGAGATATTCGCCAAGGCATCAAGGATGTTGGTCTTGTTTGGCATATTCGCAGCATCAAACTTTTGGGCGTAGTTATTTCTAATCCAACGCGCTGCCATCCAATCGGTTGGCGAGACAATGTCATAACCAATGTCTTCACCTAATCCAAG
>RFMS01000174.1 GCA_009927575.1 Actinomycetota bacterium | reverse complement strand
CATGTGTATTTTGATGAGAGCGCAGATGAGAAAATTGCTATTCCAATTTTGATTAATGCGAAGACGCAACGTCCAAGCGTTTGCAATGCTGCGGAAACTCTTTTGGTTCACTCATCTCGTGTCAACGATCTCTTGCCAGCAGCGATACAAGCGTTGCATTCGGCTCAAGTAACACTTCATTGTGATGCGAAATCTCTTGAGATTGCACGCACACTTAATATTCCTGCCACGTTAGCAACTGATGAACATTTCACGACAGAGTATGGCGTTCTAGAAATGAACGTTGCTGTTGTTGATTCACTTGAAGCGGCGGCAGAACACATCTCTGAATTTGGTACCCAACACACTGAAGCGATTATTACTGAATCAACGGAAGCAGCACGGAAATTTGTTGCGCTCTCTGATTGTGCAGCTGTAATGGTCAACGCCTCAACTCGATTCACCGATGGTGAAGAGATGGGCTTTGGTGCAGAGATTGGAATTTCAAATCAGAAACTCCATGCACGTGGTCCGATGGGTCTTGAAGAGATGACGACCACAACCTGGATTGTGACTGGCAACGGACAGATTCGGTAGGGTAGCGATATGGCCGGAATTTCACGCGATGATGTAGCAAAACTTGCGCAACTCGCCCGAATTGAGATGACGCCGGACGAACTTGATCATCTCGCAAATGAATTAGGTGTAATTCTTAACGCAGTTGCGCGAGTTCAAGAAGTTGCTGGCGAAGATGTGCCACCAACATCGCATCCATTGCCACTTGAAAATGTTTTCCGTCCCGATGTTGTAATTCCATCGTTGACTCCGGACGAAGCCTTATCGGGAGCTCCTGCGCAAGAAGAGCAACGATTTAAAGTGCCACAGATTCTCGGTGAAGAATGATGATTAAGAAAACGGCTGCCGAAATGGCAGATGCGCTGGCAAAGAAAGAAATTTCTTCAGTAGAGCTCACCGAACAACATTTTGCCCGCATTAAAGAAGTCGATGGAAAAGTGAAAGCGTTTCTCCACCTTGATACCGATGGCGCGCTTGCGCAAGCTGCAGCGGTAGATAAGAAGCGAGCAGCTGGTGAAAAACTTTCACCGCTTGCTGGCGTTCCACTTGCACTCAAAGATGTATTAACGCAAAAAGGTATTCCCACAACGTGTGGTTCAAAAATGCTTGAAGGATGGCGACCGCCTTATAACGCGACCGTCACGCAAAAACTTCTTGATGCAGGCGTTGTCATTCTTGGTAAAACAAATATGGATGAATTTGCGATGGGTTCATCGACGGAGAACTCAGCGTATGGAACTGTTCATAATCCATGGGATCTCACGCGAATTCCTGGCGGATCTGGCGGTGGTTCATCGGCATCACTTGCTGCATTCGAAGCGCCACTTGCTATTGGACAGATACCGGAGGTTCAATCCGACAACCTGCCGCAGTAACAGGAACAGTTGGTGTGAAGCCAACGTATGGTGGCGTTTCTCGCTACGGCCTTGTTGCCTTCTCTTCCAGTCTTGATCAAGCAGGACCATGTGCACGAACGGTTCTCGATGCTGCGCTCTTACACGAAACTATTGCTGGCCATGATCCAAAAGATTCCACATCAATCAATGCGCCAGTTCCAGCAGTTGTTGCAGCGGCAAAGTCCGGCAACGTTAAAGGAATGAAAATCGGCGTCATCAAAGAGTTACAAGGTGAGGGATATCAACCTGGAGTTCTCAAGCGATTCAACGAATCACTCGAAGAGCTAGCAAAACTCGGCGCAGAGATCGTCGAAGTTTCTTGTAAGTACTTTGAGTATGCACTTCCTGCGTATTACCTGATCGCACCAAGTGAATGTTCCTCAAACCTCGCGCGCTTTGATGCGATGCGCTACGGCATTCGCGTTGGTGATACCGATGGAAAATCTGCCGAAGAGGTAATGAATCTAACTCGCGAAGTGGGATTTGGACGAGAAGTAAAGCGCCGAATCATCCTCGGAACGTATGCGCTCTCAAGTGGTTACTACGATGCGTATTACGGAAGTGCGCAAAAAGTTCGAACATTAATCAAGCGCGATTTTGATAACGCATTCATGAGTGCGGATGTTCTCGTTTCACCAACTGCGCCAACCACAGCATTTAAAATCGGCGACAAAGTTGATGATCCATTGGCGATGTATCTCAATGACATCGCAACTATTCCCGTCAATCTTGCTGGAATTGGTGGCATGTCCGTTCCCTCAGGTCTTGCTGAGAAGATTCACTTCCAACTGGTTTCCAAATTATGGCGCCGGCAATGAAAGATGAGCGGATGTATAACGTTGGTGCAGCTCTTGAAGCCGCACTAAATACAAAGTGGGGCGCACCGATTTACACGAAAGTTCCTGCGCTATGAGCAAGAAACTTTCCTACGATGATGTCATCGCAAAATACGAACCAGTCTTAGGTCTTGAGGTTCACGTAGAACTAGGCACCGAATCAAAGATGTTCTGTGGCTGTAATACGGTTTTTGGTGCTGAACCCAATACTCAAACATGTCCAGTCTGTTTAGGTTTACCAGGATCACTTCCTGTAGTGAATGCAAAAGCAATTGAGTACACCATCATGATTGGCTTGCGCTCAATTGTTCAATCGCGCCATATAGTCGATTTGCGCGTAAAAATTACTTCTATCCCGATATGCCGAAGAACTTCCAGACATCGCAATATGACGAACCAATCTGCACCAATGGGTATCTCGATGTCACGATTGATACCGAAGAAGGTCCAAAAGAATTTCGCATCGAAATTGAACGCGTACATATGGAAGAAGACACTGGAAAATCACTTCACATGGGTGGCGCTACTGGTCGAATTCATGGCGCGGATTACTCATTGCTTGATTACAACCGAGCTGGAATTCCACTCGTTGAAATCGTTACCAAAATAATTCCAGGCACTGGTAAATACGCACCAGAAGTTGCTCGTGCCTATGTCGCTGAACTTCGCGACATCCTTCGTTCGCTAGGTGTTTCCGATGTGAAGATGGAGCAGGGCTCACTTCGTTGCGATGCCAACGTCTCGCTTCGAGCAATTGGCGCAACCACTTTAGGTACACGAAGCGAAACAAAGAATGTGAATTCGCTACGTTCAGTCGAACGTGCGGTGCGAGGAGAGATGGTTCGCCACGCCGAAATTCTTGATGACGGCGGAAAAGTGAAGCAAGAGACGCGACACTTCCAAGAAGATACTGGCCTTACCGTTCTGGACGATCGAAAGAACAGGCAGAGGACTATCGATATTTTCCAGAACCAGATCTCGTTCCAGTTGTTCCAAGCGCGCAATGGATTGAAGAGATTCGCGCAGCACTTCCAGAACGACCATCTGTTCGACGTAAACGTTTACAAGAGGCGTGGTCAGTTCCGGATAAAGAGATGGCCGCAATGATTAACGCGGATGTTCTTGATGTAGTCGAGGCAACGGTAAACCTTGGCGCAGATCCTACGAAAGCTCGTGGCTGGTGGCTCGGTGAGATTGCACGTTTGGCAAATGAGAAAGAACTTCCAGCATCAGAACTTCCAATTACTCCGAATGATGTTGCAGATATTGTCTCGTTAATTAGCGCTGGCGAGTTAACCGATAAATTAGCGCGACAAGTTGTGGAAGCAGTTATCAATGGCGAAGGTCGACCACGCGAAGTTATTGAAAAGCGCGGCCTAAAAGTTGTCTCAGATGACTCAGCGCTGATGGCCGCAATTGAAAAAGCGATCGCTGCACAACCTGATGTAGCGGAGAAAGTTCGCAATGGCCATGTGCCAGCGGCAGGAGCGCTAATAGGTGCAGTGATGAAAGAGACGAAAGGCCAAGCTGATGCTGCCAAAGTTCGTGAACTTTTACTCAAGCATTTAGGTCAAGGCTGAGAAAACGGGAAGTAGAATCCGCAGATGAGTAATCCAATGAAGCCACGTTCTGGTCTTGTTACTGATGGCCTAGAACGCGCACCAGCGCGCGGAATGTTACGCGCGGTTGGTATGACAGATGCAGATTGGGTTAAACCACAAATTGGAATTGTCTCTTCATGGAATGAAATCACACCATGCAATCTCTCACTTGATCGATTAGCAAAAGCATCGCGCGAAGGCGTTATTGATGCAGGTGGTTTTCCAATGCAATTCGGAACAATCTCTGTCTCAGATGGAATTTCAATGGGACACGAAGGAATGCATTTCTCGCTCGTCTCACGTGAAGTGATTGCAGATTCTGTTGAAACTGTGATGCAGGCTGAACGTCTTGATGGCATGGTGACATTTGCTGGTTGCGATAAGTCACTTCCAGGAATGATGATGGCAGCTGCGCGCATCGATGTTGCAAGCGTATTTGTTTATGCCGGATCAACACTGCCAGGCAATGTCAACGGAAAAGATGTCACCATCATTGACGCTTTTGAAGCAGTCGGTGCATGTGCACGTGGCTTAATTTCGCAGAAGGAAGTCGATGAAATTGAACGCGCCATCTGTCCAGGTGAAGGCGCATGCGGCGGTATGTACACCGCAAACACCATGGCAACTGTTGGCGAAGCAATTGGTCTTTCATTGCCTGGATCGGCAGCGCCACCGGCGGTAGATCGCCGACGTGATGCGTATGCAGTGAAAGCTGGCGCAGCTGTCGTCAACTTAATTCGTCAAGGAATTACTACTCGCGACATTTTGACGAAGAAAGCATTTGAAAACGCGATTACCGCAGTCATGGCGCTCGGTGGTTCAACAAATGCAGTGCTTCACTTATTAGCGATTGCGCACGAAGCGCAAGTAGATCTCACTCTCAACGATTTTCAACGAATCTCAGAGAAAGTTCCATTGCTCGGAGATCTCAAACCATTCGGTCGATTTGTCATGAGCGATGTCGATAAAGTCGGTGGTATTCCAGTTATTTTGAAATCGCTTCTCGATGCTGGTTTGTTGCATGGCGATTGCTTAACTGTAACGGGCAAGACGATGGCAGAAAATCTCAAAGACATTCAGCCGCCAGATCCAGATGGTGAGATTCTTCGCGCAACAAGTAATCCGATGGCCCTTGGTGGTGGAATAACAATTCTTGGTGGTTCACTCGCACCAGAAGGTGCAGTAACAAAGAACGCAGGAGTTGGCGTAGAAACGTTTGAAGGCCCTGCTCGAGTATTTGATCGCGAACAATCTGCGATGGTTGCGCTAGAAAATGGCACGATTCAAGCTGGTGATGTTGTTGTCATTCGTTACGAAGGTCCAAAAGGTGGACCAGGTATGCGCGAAATGTTGATGATTACTGGCGCGATCAAAGGTGCAGGACTTGGAAAATCAGTTCTTCTACTTACTGATGGTCGCTTCTCTGGTGGAACAACTGGTTTGTGTGTTGGCCACGTTGCACCTGAAGCAGTGGATGGTGGACCGATTGCACTTGTGAAAGATGGCGATCGAATTCGAATCGATATTAAGTCGCGCACACTCGATCTCTTAGTGAGTGACGCTGAATTAGCAGAACGGAAGAAATCATTTTCACCTCTTCCGAATCGATACACCCATGGAGTACTTCATAAGTACGCGCGATTGGTGGGATCGGCCTCTAAAGGCGCAGTCTGCGATTAATTGATGCGTTCACTATGTGAGACCGCTATCTCAGGGGTTGACTACCCCCGCTGGGCATTGGAGAATTACCCCATGCAAACTAACGCCCTCTCAGTATCAGTGGTGGTGATTAGTTAGCGCGCGATCAAATACTGGTCCCGCGCAACCCTCAGAAAATCTGAGG
Organism: Actinomycetota bacterium; assembly: GCA_009927575.1. GTDB lineage: Bacteria > Actinomycetota > Actinomycetes > Nanopelagicales > Nanopelagicaceae > UBA7398. The sequence continues at coordinate 9,471 of RFMS01000174.1, read as the reverse complement.
GTTTTTTCATTAGTAGCGGGGTTCGTTCTAAAAAGTAAGTAATGAATAGTAAGAAGTAATAACAGAGATGTAAGCGAGTAACGAAAGGAAGTGAACATGAGTAACCAGATCACAGGAGCACAGAGCCTTGTGAAAGCGTTAGAGAACGCTGGCGTTGATGTCATGTTCGGAATTCCTGGTGGCGCAATCCTTCCGGCTTACGATCCAATTTACGATTCAAAGATTCGACACATTCTTGTTCGCCATGAACAAGGGGCAGGACATGCAGCAACTGGTTATGCGCAAGCCACTGGAAAAGTTGGAGTCTGCATCGCGACATCTGGCCCTGGCGCAACAAACCTTGTAACTCCAATTGCTGATGCGCAGATGGATTCAGTTCCTATCGTTGCAATTACTGGCCAAGTACCAGGACCAGCTATTGGCACAGATGCCTTTCAAGAAGCTGATATTCGTGGCATCACTATGCCAATTACTAAGCACAATTATTTAGTTACCGATCCAGCCGAAATCCCGCGCGCAATCGCAGAAGCGTTTCATATTGCAAGCACTGGTCGACCAGGCCCAGTACTGGTTGATATTGCTAAAGATGCGTTACAAAAGATGACAGATTTCAACTATCCAAAAACTGTGCAAATGTCTGGCTACGCACCAAAGACGTCACCAGATGCAAAAGCAGTTGCCGAAGCAGCATCGCTCATCGCACAATCTAAGAAACCAGTGTTCTATGTTGGCGGCGGAGTGATCAAAGCAAATGCGCACCGCGAACTTTTGCACCTTGCAGAATTAGTTGGCGCACCAGTTGTCACAACGCTTATGGCACGTGGCGCGTTCCCTGATTCACATCACCTCCATCTTGGAATGCCAGGCATGCATGGCACGGTGGCTGCTGTAACTGCCTTACAAAAGGCTGATTTACTTATTACTTTAGGTGCTCGCTTCGATGATCGCGTCACGGGCAAGCTCTCAACATTCGCAGTTCATGCTCGTGTTATCCACGCTGATATTGATCCAGCAGAAATTGGTAAGAATCGATTTGCCGATGTTCCACTTGTTGGAGATGTTGGTGAAACGATGCGCGCACTTGTGCCAGCGCTTAAAACAGAATTCACAAAGCAGAAACCAGATCTGACCGAATGGTGGCGTCAGATGGGCGGGTTGCGTTCGAAATATCCAGTCGGATATGACGTTCCAGCAAATGGTGAAGTATCGCCACAACAAGTGATTCAACGCATCGGTGAAATTGCTGGACCAGATTCGATCTACGTTGCTGGTGTTGGTCAACATCAAATGTGGGCATCGCAATTTATTAAATATGAAAATCCACGAACCTGGTTGAACTCAGGTGGTGCGGGAACTATGGGATATGCAGTCCCAGCAGCGATGGGCGCAAAAGTTGGTGCACCAGATAAAACTGTATGGGCAATTGATGGCGATGGTTGTTTCCAGATGACAAATCAAGAACTTGTTACCTGCGCACTCAACAACATTCCAATCAAAGTGGCCATCATTAATAATGAGAGCCTCGGCATGGTTCGCCAATGGCAGACGCTCTTTTATAACGAGCGTTATTCGAACACATCACTTGAGTCGAAACGAATCCCTGATTTCGTCAAACTTTCTGATGCAATGGGTTGCGTAGGTCTTCGGTGTGAATCTCCAGCAGATATAGATAAGACAATCAAAGAAGCGATGGCTATCAATGACGCACCAGTTGTCGTTGATTTCCGCGTCTATCGTGATGCGATGGTCTGGCCAATGGTTGCGGCGGGAACATCAAACGATGACATCATGGTTGCGCGCGAGACTGCGCCAGATTGGGATTCACAGGAGCTCTAATGGCACTTCATACTCTCTCAGTACTCGTTGAAAACTCACCAGGTGTACTCGCACGCGTTGCATCGCTCTTCTCACGACGCGGATACAACATCGATTCGCTTGCAGTGGGTCCAACCGAAAACCCCACTATTTCTCGCATGACCATCGTGCTCAATCTTGAGGGCCATGCGCTCGATCAAGTTCTGCGCAACTCTTTAAGCTCGTTAACGTTATTGGAATCGCAGAAATGCGCGAAGAAAATTCGATTCAGAAAGAACTCCTTCTTGTGAAGGTAACTCGCCACGCTGATATCGACAATACACTGACAAAATTTGATGCAAAAATTTCCGATCAATCTGCTGACACGGTAACGATTGAAGCGGTCGGAAATAAAGCAGAGCTCGAATCGCTGTTAAATGCGCTTTCGAAATTTGGCATCAAAGAACTTGTGCAGTCAGGTTTGATTGCACTCGAACGAGGATCTGCCACATTGGCTGATCGAACACTAAGCACTTCAGGTGTCGCACTCTCAGATCCAGAGAGCGCAACAGCGGACTATCAAAACTAAATAAATTTAAAGTGACCAAACAACAGAAATAAACTAAACAGAAATAACCGAAAGAGGAGAAGACATGGCAACGATCTATCACGATGATGATGCAGACCTATCCATCATCCAAGGCCGAAAGGTTGCGGTAATTGGTTATGGTTCACAGGGCCATGCACATGCGCTCAATCTTCGCGACAGTGGCGTTGATGTTCGAGTAGGTCTTGCTGAAGGTTCACCATCGCGCGCAAAGGCAGAAGCAGAAGGACTTCGTGTTCTCTCGGTAGCAGATGCAGTAAAAGAAGCAACCGTCATTATGTTGCTCGCGCCAGATCACAAGCAACGCCATATCTATAAGGATTCAATCGAACCAAATCTCAAAGCAGGCGATGCGCTCTTCTTTGGCCACGGATTTAATATTCGATTCGGTTACATCAAGCCACCAGCCAATATCGATGTCTGCATGGTTGCACCAAAAGGCCCAGGTCATTTAGTGCGACGTGAATTCGCAGCAGGTCGTGGCGTGCCAGATATTGTTGCAGTAGAACAAGATGCAACTGGTAGCGCATGGCCATTGACGCTCTCCTATGCAAAAGCAATCGGCGGACTTCGCGCAGGTGGAATCCTTACAACATTTACCGAAGAGACAGAGACAGATCTCTTTGGCGAGCAATCAGTTCTCTGCGGTGGCGCATCACAACTTGTGATGTATGGCTTTGAAACTCTTATTGAAGCTGGATATCAACCAGAAGTTGCTTACTTCGAATGTCTCCATGAGTTAAAGCTCATCGTTGATTTGATGTACGAAGGTGGAATCGCAAAGCAGCGTTGGTCGGTCTCTGATACCGCTGAATACGGTGATTACATCTCTGGTCCACGCGTTATTGATCCACGCGTGAAAGAGAATATGAAAGCTGTACTTGCTGATGTTCAAAGCGGTGCTTTCGCTAAACGATTTATCGAAGATCAAGATGCCGGTGCGCCAGAATTCAAAGCGCTCCGTGCAAAAGGCGAGCAACATCCAATTGAAGAAGTTGGTCGCTCACTTCGCAGCATGATGTCATGGGTGAAGAAGTCCAACAATGATGATTACAAGGAAGGTTCTGCAGCGCGTGGCTAATACATCGAAACCAGTTGTCTTAATTGCTGAGGAGTTAAGCCCTGCAACGGTGCAGGCGCTAGGTCCGGATTTTGAAGTCCGCACCTGTGATGGCGCCAACCGTGCAGAGCTTCTTCCTGCGTTGGCTGCTGGCGTCGATGCCGTATTAATTCGTTCTGCTACGAAGATGGATGCAGAAGCAATCGCTTCTGCAAAAGGTTTGAAAGTAATTGCACGTGCTGGTGTTGGTCTTGATAACGTCGATGTTCCTGCTGCGACATCAGCTGGAGTGATGGTTGTCAATGCGCCAACATCAAACATTGTTTCAGCGGCAGAACTTGCCATTGCTCTTCTTCTTGCAAGTGCTCGCTTTGTATCACCTGCTCATGCAGCGCTAAAGAATGGAAAGTGGGCTCGCTCCAAATACACGGGCGCAGAACTCTTTGAAAAGACGCTTGGCGTTGTTGGGTTTGGTCGAATTGGACAGCTTGTTGCACATCGCATGCAAGCGTTTGGCATGGATGTGATTGCTTATGATCCATATCTTCAACCAGCGCGAGCTGCGCAACTTGGAGTTCGACTCGTTTCACTTGATGAACTTCTTGCTCAATCAGATTTCATCACAATCCACCTTCCTAAAACGAAGGAAACAGCGAATCTGATTGGCGATGAAGCGTTGAAGAAAGTTAAGCCAACTGTCCGCATCATCAATGCGGCGCGCGGCGGTGTTCTTGACGAAGCTGCGCTTTACACAGCGCTCACCGAAGGCAGAGTTGCTGGCGCTGGCTTAGATGTTTTTGCCACTGAACCATGCACAGATTCACCACTCTTTAGCCTTGATCAAGTTGTTGCGACTCCGCATTTAGGTGCATCAACAGATGAAGCGCAGGAACGCGCTGGAATTGCCGTAGCGATCTCGGTGCGAAAAGCACTTTCAGGTGAACTAGTACCAGATGCAGTGAATGTGAAAGGTGGCGCAATCGCCGAAGAGATTCGGCCAAGCCTGCCGTTGGTAGAAAAACTCGCTCAAGTAGCAACGCATATCGGGGGAGAACTTCCAACCTCCATTGCACTTGAAGTTAAAGGCGATATTGCAGGCAATGACTGCTCTGTTCTTGCGACAAGCGCACTGAAAGGCGCTCTCCTTGCTACTGGCGCTGAAGATGTTACATACGTCAATGCTCCGAATTTAGCGGAAGAGAAAGGCATGACATCCACTGTTGCAACGACAACAGAAAGTCCGGAATATCGCAGCATGATCACTATGCGCGCTGCCTTTCCTAATGGAAAGTTTGTTGATATTCATGGAACGCTGATGGGCATTAAGAAAGTAGAGAAGATCATCTTGATCGATTCCTTCGATTTGGATCTACCTCCAACTGATCACATGCTCTTCCTTCGCTACACAGATCGACCAGGAATTGTTGGCAAAGTCGGCAATCACTCGGTAGCACAGGAATAAATATTGCTTCGATGCAAGTAGCTCGCGATAGCCAAGGTGGCGAAGCGCTCATGGCAATAACCGTCGACTCAACTATTCCAGCAGGAATTGTTGACCAAGTGAAGAAAGATACTGGCGCAGAATCTGTCGTGTCAGTGTCATTGGTGAATTAAATGAGCAAAAACTTTAATCTTGCAGTTATTGGTGGAGACGGAATCGGACCAGAAGTTGTTGCCGAAGGTTTAAAAGTTCTCGACGTTATCGCTGCCAAATACGGTCTTACCTTTACAAAAAAGGAATATGAATTAGGCGCACGGTTGTGGCATAAAACCGGTGAAACTCTTCCGGATGCAACGCTCAATGAGTTAGCGAAAGCAGATGTCATTTTGTTAGGTGCAGTTGGCGATCCCACTGTTCCTTCGGGAGTATTAGAGCGCGGCTTACTTCTCAAACTCCGGTTTGCGTTTGATCACTACATCAATCTTCGACCAGCCCGCCTATATCCAGGTGTGCAATCACCACTTGCACATGCCAAGGAGATTGATTTCGTTGTTGTTCGCGAAGGAACCGAAGGTCCTTATGTAGGAGCAGGTGGCGTACTCGCTCAGGGAACAGCTGATGAAATCGCCACGGAAGAATCACTCAACACTCGACGTGGTGCAGAGCGCGTCATTCGCGATGCATTTGCTCGAGCTCAGAGCCGACCTCGCAAGAAGTTAACGTTGGTCCATAAGAACAACGTGTTAACTCGCGCAGGCAGTCTCTGGACTCGCACATTCAATGATGTTGCAAAAGAATTTCCTGGCGTCACAACTGATTATCTTCACGTCGATGCTGCCTCAATGTTCTTTGTGACAAATCCTGATCGCTTTGATGTTGTTGTGACCGATAATCTTTTTGGCGATATCTTGACCGATATTGCTGCGGCAATCTGTGGCGGTATTGGCCTTGCTGCTTCTGGAAATATCAATCCCACAAGAAAATTCCCATCCATGTTTGAACCAGTTCATGGATCAGCGCCAGATATCGCTGGAAAATCACTAGCTGATCCCACCGCAACCATCATGTCGGTGGCGATGATGCTCCATCACTTAGGTTTAACAGATGCAGCGCACGATGTGGAGAACGCAGTTGCAATGATTTAGCCAATCGCGGTAATTCAAAGCGTTCAACTGTTGAAATCGGAAACGCTCTCGCAGCGGCAGTTAAAGGAAAGTAACGATGAAAATCTCAATTCAGCCATCCCCACGCGCACTTCCAGATGCCGAACGACAAGCAAAAGTTGATGAAGGCGGATTTGGTAAGTACTTCACCGACCACATGGTGGTTGCTGATTGGAGCGCAGAAGTGGCTGGTCTGATGCAACGCTTAAAGGGTATGAACCGCTCACACTCGACCCTGCATCGATGGTCTTTCATTACGGACAAGAGATTTTTGAAGGTTTGAAAGCGTATTGGCAACCAGATGGTTCTATCTCACTCTTTCGTCCTGAGATGAATGGCAAACGGTTTGCTAATTCCGCAAAACGTTTAGCGCTTCCAGAACTTCCAGTCGAAGATTTCGTCGCAACCATTGAAACGCTTGTTAAACAAGATCGTGGTTGGGTTCCACCAAAAGTTGGCTCATCGCTCTATATCCGGCCGTTCATGATTGCAACCGAAGTTGCGATTGGAGTTCGACCATCTAAGAGTGCGAAATACATTCTCATTGCCTGCCCAGTTGGCGCATATTTCTCTACAACGTCTGCAGTCACTGTGTGGATCTCAACAGAATATGTCCGCGCATCTATCGGCGGAACTGGTGAAGCGAAATGCGGTGGAAATTACGCGGCATCTCTTCTTGCACAACAACAAGCTGCAGCGCAAGGGTGCGATCAAGTTGTCTGGCTCGATGCGAAAGAACGCAAATGGATCGAAGAGATGGGTGGAATGAATCTCTACTTTGTGAAGGGCAAAGGAAGCGATGCAACAATTTTCACGCCAAAACTCACCGGCACACTTCTTCCTGGCGTTACTCGCGATTCCATTCTTACTGTTGCGCATGATCTTGGATATAAAACCGAAGAAGGAATGCTCTCCATCGATGATTGGCGCGATGGCGTGCAATCAGGGGAGATCACCGAAACATTTGCGTGTGGAACTGCTGCAGTGATTTCACCAATCGGATCTGCCAAGAGTGAATTTGGCACCTGGCCAACTGGTGACGGAAAACCAGGCCCTATCACGATGCAACTTCGCGAACATTTACTCGGAATCCAACATGGAACTGTTGCAGATAAACATGGTTGGAATAAGAAAGTCTGCTAATGGCAATCTCTGATTCATTTCATATCTACGACACCACGCTCCGCGATGGTGCGCAGCAAGAAGGTCTCAACCTTTCTGTTCATGACAAACTCACTATCGCCCGCCATCTCGATGAATTAGGTGTGGGTTTTATTGAAGGTGGCTGGCCTGGAGCAAATCCAAAAGACACTGAATTTTTCAAATTAGCGCAGACTGAATTGAAGTTAAAGAACGCAACGTTTGTGGCATTTGGTGCAACTCGCCGTCCTAATGTGAAAGCTGCAGATGATGCACTCTTGCGCGCGCTCCAAGATTCAGGCGCACCTGCTGTCACTCTTGTTGCGAAATCTCATGATCGCCACGTTGATCTTGCGCTTAAAACTCATCTCGATGAAAACCTTGCGATGATCCGCGACTCAATTCACTTCTTAAAAGCTGGTGGCCAACGCGTCTTCCTCGATGCAGAACATTTCTTCGATGGATATCGCTCCAACCCAGCGTATGCGCTCGAAGTTGTCCGCGTTGCAGCCGAAGCAGGCGCCGATGTCGTTGCGCTCTGCGATACCAACGGTGGCATGTTGCCAGATGAACTTTCACAGATCGTTCATGACGTGCTCGGAAAATCGTATGCTCGTTTAGGAATTCATTGTCACAACGACACAGGATGTGCCATTGCAAACTCACTTGCTGCAGTCGCTGCGGGTGCGACGCATGTGCAAGGAACGTTAAACGGTTACGGTGAACGAACTGGCAATGCCGACCTTGTCTCAATCATCGCTAATCTGCAATTGAAGAAGAAACAACAAGTACTTCCAGAAGGTGCCCTCCACGAAGCCTTTCGCATTTCACACGCAGTTGCTGAAGTAACAAATGTGGCACCAAGCCAACGTCAACCATATGTTGGAATCTCTGCATTTGCACACAAGGCGGGTTTGCATGCATCAGCAATCAAAGTTGATCCTGCGCTCTATCAACATGAAGATCCATCGTCGGTCGGAAACGATATGCGAATGTTGGTCTCTGATATGGCTGGCCGAGCATCAATCGAATTGAAATCACAAGAGCTTGGCGTTGATATCGGAACAAATAAAGAAGTTGTTACCCGCGTCGTTGAACGTGTGAAGGAGATGGAAGCCGTGGCTTTACTTCGAAGCTGCCGATGCCTCATTCGAGCTTCTGCTTCGCGAAGAGTTAGATGGAAAACGCGCACATTTCTTTACTGTCGAATCATGGGAGACCGTTGTCGATAAAGATGCGACAGGTGCTGTGACATCTCGAGCAAACGTAACAATCAAGTCTCGAGGCGAAACCATCAACGCTTCCGGTACAGGAAATGGCCCGGTGAACGCGATTGATACTGCGCTTCGATCTGGCTTAGAAAAGATCTACCCAGAACTCAAGAAACTTGAATTAACAGATTACAAAGTTCGAATTCTTGAAGGTCGCCATGGCACAGGCGCAGTAACTCGCGTACTTGTTGAAACCAGTGATGGAAATGGTGAATGGAACACTATCGGCGTTCATGAAAATGTCATCGCAGCGTCAGCGATGGCGTTAGAGGACGCAGTGACCTATGGACTTCTTCGTCAAGGGAAAAAGCCAGAGTAGATTTACAGTAAATTCCGTGACGTGGCTTCTACGATTGCTGATTTACGATCGCGTACGCCCAGTAATCGGTAAATCTTGATAATCTCTTGTCGAATTGTGGAGTGGCTGTAACCAAGTTTTCCTGCAATTTCAGCAATAGTTAAACCATCTTTAAAGTGGTTGACGATCTTCTTCTGTCGTTCAGTCAAATAAACACCGATTGTTGGCGTTGAACTGAGGTGGTGTGGTTCAGAAATATTGACGACAAAGAAGCTACAAATAGAAGCAACGCCATTCCAAAAATCATGATCTGATTCCAGATGTTCCGGGCATGATTTAAGAGACATGGTAAAAGCGCCAATAACTCCTAATCGATAGATAAGAGGCACTGCAACGACAATTTGATCGTCTCCAAGGATGCGTGAAATTTTTGGAAATCTATGTCGCCACTCTTCTGATCCATGTATAGCGATAAATTTCTTCTCACGAACTGCATCGGTCGAAGGTGTTGCATCCCACATTGAAATCGTTTCAAACTCTGCAATTGCGGCTTCGCTATACCCATATGAAGCAATCATTTTGAGTTTTCCTTCGCGCGTTAACCGTGTGAGGAATGCTCCAGTTGGTTGGCAGTTGTTAAAGATGTCATGAACAATCTCCGTGACAAATGAGCTTGGAGTCGTAGCGCTCGCCGAAA
>RFMS01000175.1 GCA_009927575.1 Actinomycetota bacterium | reverse complement strand
CGGTTCCGCGTTCCCACTTCGTGATGAACCCGATGCAGAAATTCGTGGACGTGATTTAGCAACTGGTTTACCAAAGACCATTGTTGTATCTGCTGAAGACATTCGAAAAGCGCTTGAAGAACCGGTTAATGCGATTGTGAATGCAGTGAAGTCCACTCTTGATAAGTGCCCACCAGAACTTTCCAGCGATTTGATGGATCGTGGAATTGTTCTCACTGGTGGTGGTGCGCTACTTCGCGGACTTGATGAGCGACTTCGCCATGAGACCAATATGCCGATTCATATCGCTGACCGTCCGCTCGCTGCGGTTGCGGAAGGTTCCGGTAAGTGCGTGGAAGAGTTCGAAGCGCTGGAAAAGGTCTTAATTTCCGAACCACGCCGATAGGTTTTCCCTATGGCACAACGCGGGAGCAACCGAGGACGGTTGTTGCTGGTCTCACTCCTTGTGAGCTCACTCTTTCTTATTACGTTAGATCTTCGCGGTGTAAGTGTTGTGAGTGGTCTGCGAAACGTAACGCAAACCTTGCTCTCGCCGGTACAGAGTTTTACTACAACGCTCTTCCGCCCTGTAGGAAATTTCTTTAGCGATATCGCACATCTGGGACGACACGAAGCCAAATTAATTCACTCAAGAGTGAGAATGAAAAACTTAAATCAGAACTCATCGCCGCTCAAGACGCACAAGGAAAATATTCACAATTAAAGAGCGTGCTCGATCTTGCGGGAAGAGCGCAATGGAAAGTTGTGACTGCTCGCGTAATCGCGCATGGTGGTACCTCAACATTTAGTCAGACCATCACGATTGATGCTGGCTCGAAATCAGGTATTGCGCGCGATATGTCAGTAGTTGCTGGCGCTGGGCTGGTCGGGGTCGTCAAGAGCGTGACATCAAATTCTGCAGTCGTACTTTTGATGAGCGATCCCTCCTTCCGACTTGGAGTACGTATAGCTGGTTCGCAAGTCATGGGAGTTCTTTCTGGAACAGGTGGCAAGAGTTACGCGCTGGAATTATTGGACGCTACTGAAGATGTCAATCTTGGCGATGCGCTCGTTGCGCGCGGAAGTGATAACGACAAACCATTCGTACCTGGAGTTCCTGTAGGTACTGTGACGTGGGTTGATAATGCAACGGGGCAATTAACGAAACATGCCAATGTGGAAGGTTTTGCAAAACTTACATCACTTGGAGTTGTCTCTGTCATTATTTCAACATCAGCGATAGATTCACATGATTCGCTCATTCCACCTAAACCAAAAGCCACTCCTACTCCAACTGTGACAGTAACGGTCACGCCATCGCCAAGTAAGTCATGACATTTAGTCGAGTTCATTAACGGTATCTCTCTTCTTTGGGCTCTTCCTCATTCAAGAAACCATTGTTAATCAAGTACATTTTCTTATTGGCGGATTCTCGCTCTACCTTGCAGCATCAATGGCATGGATTTCAATGGAGAGTAGAAACGGCGCAATCATCTCGGGCTTTATCGCAGGCCTCATTCTTGATCTCAGCCCAACAATCGATTCACCATTTGGACAGTGGACATTAATTCTTACCATCGTTGGTTATGTCGTTTCAGTTAATCGAGAAGGGATGGGGGATTTCGACACTCGACCTTTAACTCTTGCTTTTATTATCGCTGGCGCGGCAACGTTAACTCTCGTTCTCTTTCTTATTGCTACATCAATTCTTGGTGAATCAAATACAACGCTTTCAGCATCGATGCGTGAGTTGATAGGGAATTTTCTCTGGACCTTGTTGCTCTCTCCTTTATATGTACCGTTAATGAATCGATTTCATCTAGTAACGCAGAGTTCGAGAGATAGACGATGATTGATCGCTCTCGCCTCAGCCTGGCATTTATTCAAATCTTTATCGCGTCACTTATGGCAGCGCTCTTTGGGCGATTGTTCTTTCTTCAAATCGCAGACGGCCCAAGGTATCGAGAAGCTGCGCTCAATATTCAGAGTCGAGATATTGTCACACCGGCTAGCAGAGGCGTAATTGTTGACGATATCGGAACGCCAATGGCAATGAATCGTGCCGGATTAGTTGTCACCATTGATCGAAGCGTGATTGATAAATTGCCCGATAAAGGAATTGGAGTAATTTCGCGAGTAGCTACTGTTTTAGGGTTGGAGTACAACGATCTCTACATTCGAACGCGAATTTGCCCTGAGCTTCCTAAAGATCAACGCATCGGTTGTTGGAACGGTACGCGCTATCAACCGATTCCGGTGACAAAAGAAGCAACGCAAGCGCAAGCGTTAAATATTTTGGAACATTCTGATCTCTATCCCGGCGTTAATGCAGAACCAGTTTCCATGCGAAATTACCCGTCATTTGAAGGGGAGTATGCAACCCACGTTCTTGGGTATGTCGGTCCTGTGACTGATGCAGATCTCAACAACACCGACGGTAAGAGTTATTTTAGAAATGAATTAATAGGTAAAGCGGGATTGGAATATCAATACGATTCATATCTTCGTGGTCAGGCTGGAATTAAAACTGTTATTGTCGATCGAAAAGAAGCGGTTACTCGACAATCACAGAACACCAAGCCAATTCCGGGTGATAATTTAATTTTAAATATCAACGCAAAACTTCAATCAGTTGTTGAAGCTGAATTAGCAGCATCGATTCAGCGAGCAAAAAGTTTGGGACATCGTGGCGATTCTGGGGCTGCGATTGTTCTCGATGTGAAAACTGGCGCAGTCCTTGCCATGGCTTCATATCCAACGTATGACCCAAACATTTGGGAGAACGGCATTACCGTTAAGCAAGCGCAGAGTCTTTATTCTGAGAAGACTGCTGTACCTGCGCTCTCTCGGGCAATTCAAGGCGCATATGCGCCGGCTTCAACTTTTAAGGTCATTTCAACATCGGCTGCGGTGCGTGCTGGATATAGCACTGATGCGTCGTATAACTGTCCAGCATCGGTGATGATTGGAAATCGAGAGTTTAAGAACTTTGATAGTAAAGCGGCCGGCAGGATTTCGTTGAAAACTGCGATCGCAATCTCATGTGACTCAATGTGGTACCAGATTGCTTACGATGAGTGGGTACGTGATGGCGGCCTTAAACCAAAACCAAGTCCCAACGACTATTTCTTTACTACTGCTAAAGGATATGGCGTGGGAAAGAAGACTGGGATCGATTTACCTTCTGAGATTTCTGGCAGGTTGCCAGATCGTGACTGGAAAAAAGCGTGGTACGCCCAAAATAAAGATTTCTATTGCAATTACAAAGCGCGTGCGCCAAAGTCTCAACAGACTCAATTACTGCTCGATATAGCGCGTGAAAATTGTCTCGATGGCGACAAAGTTCGAGCTGGCGATGCAGTGAACTTCTCAATCGGACAAGGCGATACCTTGTTAACGCCACTCCAATTAGCTGCCGCGTATGCTGCGATTGCAAATGGTGGCACGCTCTATCAACCACAAGTCGCCAAAGCAATTGTGAAACCAGATGGAACGATTGTTAAGCAATTTAAGCCAGTAGTGAATGGCACGATACCTGCCGATAAGAAAACGATTAGTTTCTTACATACCGCACTTCGTGCAGTTGTTACATCAGGAACTGCAGCCGGTGCATTTGCAGGTCTGCCAGTAGAAGTAAGTGGCAAGACCGGTACCGGACAAGTTTTTGGAAAGAACTGGGATGGCACACGTAAAGGTGATACATCATGGTTCGCTTCGTTTGCACCAAGTAATAAACCACAATATGCAGTTGTCATGATGGTGAGTCAAGGCGGATTTGGTGCGAGCACATCAGGTGTTGGTGTCCGACATATCTATGAATATATTTTTGGCACGAATGGAAAAACTTCTGTAATGCCAAATGGAGTTCCCACGTCATTGCCAACTATCGACACAACTAAATTTGGTTCCTTCGCGAAGAAAACAACATCGAAGGCGGTGAAAAAATGAGTATGTTAAGTTCGCGATCACGCCGTGATATTCGAGGCGGATCACGCTTGATGAGTGGCTTTGATCATTGGTTGAGCGGAGCAGTATTTGGCCTGTTAGCAATTGGCACAGCATTGGTCTATTCGGCTACTAAGCAATGGTTCGCATCGAATGGCTTGGATCCGCAGTACTACCTCAAGCGCCATCTGATCAATATTGTGATTGGTTTATTGCTCGGCTTTGGAACGACGTTGATTGATTATCGATTGCTCCGCGCATATACACCGATCGTGTGGGGCTTAGGAGTTTTAGGGCTCGTCGCAGTTCTTATTCCAGGCATTGGCGATACCGTCAATGGTGCGCGCGCGTGGATTGCATTTCCCGGTGGCTTCCAAATTCAGCCAGCAGAGTTAGCGAAAATTTCCATCATCGTAGGTATGGCGATGATTTTGGCGGAAACAAAAGAGAGTGATCACTATCCAACTCATAGCGATGTTGTTAAAGGTTTATTAGTTGCTGCAGTTCCCGTTCTTCTCATTGTTGCCCAACCAGATTTAGGAACAACAATTATCATCGCCGCAGCAGTTGTCACCATTATTGGAGTTTCTGGTGCACCGGCGCGATGGGTTGTGGGTTTACTTCTTGTTGCAGTGCTCGGTGGTTTTGTTGCAGTGAAGTCAGGTGTGGTCAGTGATTATCAAGTGAAGCGTCTCCAATCATTTGTGGATCCCACAGCAGATCCGCAACAGAGCGGATATCAACTTCGTCAGGCACGCATCACTATTGGATCAGGTGGACTTTTTGGAAAAGGTTTATTTAATGGTCCACAAACAAATGGTCGGTTTGTCCCTGAACAACAGACCGACTTTATTTTTACAGTTGCTGGTGAGGAGATTGGCTTTCTTGGTTGTGGTCTTATTCTTCTTCTCTACTCGATAATTTTGGCGCGTGCATTTGCAATCGCACGTCGCACCAACGATATTTTTGGTCGGTTAGTTTGCGTAGGAGTAATTGCCTGGTTCGCATTCCAAACATTTGAAAATATTGGAATGACGATGGGTCTTATGCCGATGACTGGCGTGCCATTGCCATTTATCTCGTATGGTGGCTCGAGTATGTTCGCAACCTTGATCGGATATGGCCTCCTTCAAAACGTGCATTTACGCACGAGATAACGCGTCAATTCGTCATACCGACAAGCCATCTGACATACTTCACCCAGCGCTAACCGCTACTGACGGAAAACCCCAGATGGGTTTTATTGGCAGATGCCCTTCCAGTACTGGTAACCGCAAGATTTTTCAGGAAGAAGAATTTAAGGAAAACGCTTCACTATGAAGCGATGAGAAAAGCCCAACCGGGCGTGTAGAGGATTTGATTATGGCTGATGAGCCTAAAAAGACGCGCAAGCGTGCTGTAAAGAAAACCGCGGCAGAAATTCCTGTTCCGTTATTTCAAGCAGCGCCAGTAGCGCCAGCAAAAGCATCGACAAAATTACCAACTAAAACAAATAAGAGTGCAAAGCTCACATCAGATGTTTCGCCTGATAAGCGAAGCGATAAAAGTAGCTGAGAAAAGTAGCGAGAAGATCGTCAAGAGCGATGAGAGCGATAGCGGCAATCGACGTCGTCGCAGACGAGGTGGTCGTAACCGCCACCGCGATAATGCAAATAGCGCATCGCAATCAGGAAATACTTCAGATGATCTTTCACAAGAAGATAACGATTCGTCAGAGAACTCTTCGAATGAGATTGTTCCTATGGGCGAGCCAATTGTTCGCAAACGCCGCCGCCGTCGTCGCGGGGAAGGCGATGATGCATCACCATCAGAAGCAGTTGATGAGAATGGCGTTGTAATCGTTACCAAAGTTCGCGAGGCGAGACCGCCACGTGAACCACGTGAACGCACCAGAAATTTTGATCGTGGAGATCGCCCGCAACGTCGTGATCGTTACGGTAATCGTGATCGTGATCGACGTGGTCGCGATTTCCGAAATGATTATCGAAGTGAATTCCGTGGCGACTATCGCGAGAATCGTCGACGCGGCTTAATTATCACTGAAGGTGAATTCTTAGCTCGTCGTGAATCTGTAGAACGCGAGATGTTAGTTCGACAGAAAGGCGATCGCACACAGATTGCTGTGATC
>RFMS01000128.1 GCA_009927575.1 Actinomycetota bacterium | reverse complement strand
AGATGAGTGAATGAAAATGTGATGGAGTGAATAGAGAGCAAAGTGCTAGTGCTCGCTTTCGAAAGCTTTTCGTGAGTTTCGAGTGAAACACTTCTTCTGTATTTAAAACAGTACGAAAGTAACTCATAGGAGAGATGGGGGATTGATCATGAAATCAATTCTGAAGAAACGAACAACACAATTCATTATCGTCTTGTCTGCGCTCACACTTGCATCCGCACAGAGCGGTGCTTTTGCAGCATCGAAGACAATTACTTGTTACAAAGGAACGGTGACGAAGAAAGTCACTGGCACAAATCCAAAGTGCCCAACTGGATATTCATTGACGAAACCAGCAGCAACGCCGACAGCGAAAGCATCAGCAGCTGCAAGTTCACCAGCAAAAGTTTCTGGACCACAAGCATTCAGCGCAACATATAAGGGTTCATTAAATCTGCTCTGGACAGCAAGCGATGTAACCGCTCAATCAGTAACCGCAACCGGTACTGGTACGACATTGGGTCTCGATGAACTGACCGGAAAAGGTGGCGCAGCACCGACTGGACAGTGCGATGCGTTCTTCGGATCGGGAACTCTTGGTAGCGGTGCAAATACACTCGCCGTGAAGTTCGATGGCGGAATGGTCTGTGCAGACGATGCAGCAGCTCCAACCGATGTTGCGATTTCAGGAAATGTTGCAATTACTGGCGGAACCGGAAAGTTCGCTGGTGCAACAGGAACACTTAAAGTAGGTAAAGGCAGTACTTTCCAAGTTCGCAGTACAACGGCTGGAAAGACGATTACAGAATCATTTACTTTAATCTTGAGTGGAACAATTACCACGAAATAATTCAAAAGTAATTATTTAAAAGGAGTGATTAGTTTTTAGATTGCCAATTCCACTTACCGAGTAGCGCCATCACACTCGGTAAGAGGAAGAGGCGAATAATTGATGCATCGATAAGAATACCCAGCGCTAAACCAAGTCCGAGTTGCTGTAATCCAACAAAATGTCCCCAAATAAATCCACTCATTGCGCCGATTAAAATAAAAGCAGCAGAAGTGACTACACCTCCTGTGTGAGCGATACCTTCGACAATGGCTTCATCATTGGTTCTACCTTTCAACCACGCTTCGCGAATTCGAGAGACGATAAAGATTTCATAATCCATGGAGAGTCCAAAGAGAATTGCAATAAAGAAGACGATTACCCACGCCTCAATTCGTGGAAAGTCATACACGCCAAAAAATGTGGTGAGCAACGTGGTACTTCGTCACGAAGACCAACGTACCTATCGTCGCAATAAGTGATAAAAGATCAAGCAGAATTGCTTTGATTGAGAGAACGGATGAATGAAGGAAACGTCGGAGCGCAAGGAAAATTGCAATAACCGCGGCAACTATAAGTATGGGAAAAGTTCGCGCGAGGGCGTTCAGAAAATCTGCTCCCTGTGCTGGTGTGCCCCCAAGATAAAGATGAGTGCCCGATGGAAATGAATTCGAACTCATAGCGCTACGAACATTTTCCATGAGTTGGTTGGCTGCAGCGCTCCCAATCTCGCTCTGGCCGACAACAAAGAGCCTGATATATCGCTCGCGTGCGTCAATAAATGCAGAAGTGCTGTCTGATGCGACTGCAAATACCCCAGGTATAGCTGAAAGGCGAGAAACAAATGCTTTCAGCGCGATTTGTGAATTCTCTCTTCGAGCAAGATTTGGCGAACCGAGATCAATCACTATTTCATGCGGAGTTATTACGCCATCGCCGGCGCTGTCGGTAACAAGGGCAAGAGCTCGAGCTGACTCTAAATTCGATGGTAATTGAGTCAGCGCGCTCGGCGTCACCACAAGTGATTGAATCGAAAACGCGAGAATTGCGATAAGCCCAAGTGAACTTATTGCAATTGCTTTGGGATAGCGAATCGATATTCGCGCGCAACGAGCAAAGAAATTATTTAAGGGTTCACGTGAATGTAATACGCCGGAAAATTTCCAAGGTCGCATTCCATGTTCACCAGCAATATTGATAAGCGCGGGGAGAAGTGTGTGAGCAGAAAGCGCGGAGAGAAGTGGAACAACTAAACCTGCTAATCCAAGCGATCGGATAAACGGGACGGGAACAAAGAGAAGAGTTGCTAAACCGATTGAAACACTGAGAGCCGAGATTCGAATAGTTCGACCAGCAGTTTCTTTAGCAACGCTACAAGCATCTTCAAACGTCTTCTGTTCTGACAATTCTGTTCGAATTCGATGGATATAGAGAAGCGAATAGTCGATTGCTAATCCAAGACCAATCAAGGCAACGATATTGGGTATGTACAGAACCATGGTAAATACAAGGGAAACGAGATAAATCACCGCGATCGTGGCAGTGATGTTGATCAGTGCGAAAATTAACGGAATAAGCGTTGCCCACGATAAGCCGAGGATAAACAGGAGAAGTAGCGCGGCAACTCCTAATGCGACTAATTCGCCACGGCGGAGATCATTGCCATCACCGGAGTAACGTCATGTTTTATTGCAGGCGGGCCAGTAACCAGCACGCCAGGAAGGCCAGCAGAAATCAGGGCTTTTCGGAGCTTTTCGGTAGATAGCGATGCAATGGCCAGATCATCAGTACTTCCGACTTGGGTAAATAAAATGCCACCGAGTGCTCGCGAATCATTGATATGGGCATGCGGAATTGATGCCACTGCGCGAGCAACTTTACTTTTCATTTCACGTATCTCTGCGGGAGTAGCATTTTTAAAAACATAGAAGAGAAAGAAACTACCTTCGGGATTATCCGCAAAGTGAGAGGTGAGAAGTGCTTGAGCTTTTTCACTCTCACTGTTCGGAATAGTTAACGATGTCGTGAGTCGATCATTAAGCGGTGTATTGAGCAGAGCGCCACTCATCGCAAAAGCAATCCACACTATTGCGATAAAGAAATTTCTTCGCATAGAGATTTAACGGATAAGAACAATTACTGCAGCTGCAAAGTGACAGAGAAATGCCGCGGCAGTAAAAGAGTGAAAGAGTTCATGAAACCCAAACCATTGCGCTGCAAAGTTAGGTTTTTTAAGCGCATAGATAACGCCACCTGCCGAATATAAAATTCCACCAACAACAATCAAAATAAATACTGCAACGCCACCATTTCGCCAAAATGTTGGGATATAGAAGACTGCTGCCCAACCCAATGCGATATATCCAATGACATAAAGCCATCGAGGTGCATTGAGCCAAGTAACTCTCAAAATCGCAATAAGAAGCGCACCGCCCCAAACTGCCGAGAGCAAAATAATTGAACGTGTTTTATCCAGTAAGAAGATGGCAAATGGTGTGTAAGTACCAGCGATCAAAATCGGAATATTTGCATGATCAATTCGGCGCCAGAGCGCCTGCGTTCCGCTCTTCCAATTCACGCGGTGATAGAGAGCGCTACAGGTAAATAAGGTGACTGCGGTGAGGGTAAAGATGGTGGCGGTTATCCGGCCTCGAAGTTCCGAGGCGATTGTGACGAGGACGAGCCCAGCGACGACCGAGATGGGGGACATGACGAGGTGGATTACCCCTCGAAGTCGAGGTTTTTCGCTCATTTTCTCGATCCGATCCCGCGCCATCTACGAAAGGTACCCCCCGAGCCTCAAATACCTATCGGCGTGTCGCGCTCGGCGGATACATCGAATTGGGAGGAGAGAGGAGTAATGGGCCGTTTTGACCCAAACCTCACGCCTGCATTACCTTTGCGCCCTGCTCTTTTCACGGAAGAGCTATTCCAATCTGCAGATTTTTCTGTGTGACATTGCGAATTGAGTACGACACACCCGACCGCGTGGGTCGGAATAACGAGATGGAGATCGGTAGTGCCAACAATTCAGCAGTTGGTTCGAAAAGGACGCGTTGATAAGTCTGACAAGACATCAACACCAGCACTTAAAGGAAGTCCACAACGTCGTGGTGTTTGTACACGCGTGTACACAACAACACCAAAGAAACCAAACTCTGCACTTCGCAAAGTTGCACGTGTTCGCTTAACAAGTGGCATGGAAGTAACTGCATACATTCCAGGTGAAGGACATAACTTGCAAGAGCACTCCATTGTTCTTGTTCGTGGTGGCCGTGTTAAAGATCTTCCAGGTGTTCGTTACAAGATCGTACGTGGATCACTTGATACTCAAGGTGTTAAGGATCGCAAACAAGCACGTTCTCGTTACGGTGCAAAACGAGATAAGAAGTAGGAGATAACAGATGCCACGTAAAGGTCCCGCTCCGAAAACTCCGGTTATTGCAGATCCGGTTTATAACTCACCAATTGTTACTGCACTCATTAACAAAGTTTTGTTGCACGGTAAGCGTTCCACTGCTGAAGGAATCGTTTATGCAGCGCTAGAAAATTGCCGCGAGAAAACTCAAGTAGATCCAGTAATTACTTTGAAGCGCGCTCTCGACAACATCAAGCCAACTGTTGAAGTGAAATCACGTCGCGTTGGTGGCGCTACTTACCAAGTACCAGTCGAAGTAAAAGCAGCTCGCGCAACGACTCTCGGACTTCGTTGGTTAGTTGATAACTCACGCGATCGCCGTGAAAAGTCGATGGCAGAACGCCTCGCAAATGAATTGATTGACGCAAGCAATGGTCTTGGCGCAGCAGTGAAGAAGCGCGAAGACACCCACAAGATGGCGGAAGCAAACAAGGCGTTTGCTCACTATCGCTGGTAAGTAAAAGAAATTAGAAGAAGAAACTAGAAAAGGAACTGATAACAGTGGCAACAGAGACAGCGCTCGACCTCGCCAAGGTTCGCAACATTGGAATCATGGCGCATATTGACGCGGGTAAAACCACCACAACTGAACGCATCCTTTTCTATACCGGAATTAACTACAAGATCGGTGAAGTTCATGAAGGCGCAGCCACCATGGACTGGATGGAACAAGAGCAAGAGCGCGGTATCACTATTACATCCGCGGCAACAACATGTGAATGGAAAGGCCATCACATCAACATCATCGATACACCTGGCCACGTTGACTTCACAGTTGAAGTTGAACGTTCACTCCGTGTTCTTGATGGTGCAGTAACAGTTTTCGATGGCGTTGCTGGCGTTGAACCACAATCTGAAACAGTCTGGCGCCAAGCAGATAAGTACAACGTTCCACGAATTTGTTTCGTGAATAAACTCGATCGCACCGGTGCTTCATTTGATCGTTGCGTAGAGATGATTGGTTCACGACTTGGCGCAACAGCGCTTGTTCTCCAAGTTCCAATTGGAGCTGAAGGTGATTTCAGCGGCGTTGTTGATTTGATTCAAATGAAGGCGCTTGTCTGGCCTGGCGAAACAAAGAAAGGCGAGGATTACCTCGTTCAAGAAATTCCTGCTGATCTCAAAGAAAAATGCGATGCTGCTCATGCACAAATGCTTGAAACGCTCGCTGAAAACGATGATCAGATTATGGAGAAGTACCTCGGTGGCGAAACTCTTTCTGAAGAAGAGATCATCGCTGGAATTCGTCGCGCAACCCTTTCGTACAAACTCACACCAGTTCTTACTGGTTCTGCGTTTAAGAACAAGGGCGTACAGCCAATGCTTGATGCGGTAACACGTTACCTACCAAGCCCACTCGATATCACTGGCATCGTCGGCCACAAGCAAGGCGATCGCTCTGTTGAAATTACTCGCCAACCAGATAATAAAGAGCCATTCTCAGCGCTCGCGTTCAAGATTATGAGCGATCCACACCTTGGAAAACTCACCTTCGTACGTATCTACTCTGGCGTTCTTGAGGCAGGTACCGGAATTCTCAATGCGACAAAAGATCGCAAAGAACGTATCGGCAAGATCTACCGAATGCACGCCAACAAGCGTGAAGAAATTCCACAAGCTGGCGCAGGTGACATCATCGCTGTGATGGGTCTTAAGGACACCACTACAGGCGACACACTTTCAGATCCAGATAAGCCAGTTGTTCTTGAATCAATGGACTTCCCAGATCCAGTTATTCACGTAGCGATCGAACCAAAGACAAAGGGCGACCAAGAGAAACTTGGAACTGCTATCCAACGTCTTGCTGAAGAAGATCCAACATTCCATGTTCGAACTGACGAAGAAACAAACCAGACCATCATTGGTGGAATGGGTGAACTTCACCTTGAAATTCTCGTTGACCGTATGCGTCGCGAATTTAAAGTTGAAGCAAACGTAGGTAAGCCACAAGTTGCTTATCGTGAAACACTTCGTAAACCAGTTGCTCGCCACGATTACACACATAAGAAGCAGACCGGTGGCTCTGGACAATTCGCAAAGATTCAAATCGCACTCGAACCACTTCCAGTTGGCGCAGTTGAAGGCGGATATGAATTCGTCAACAAAGTCGTCGGTGGACGTGTTCCTAGGGAGTACATCCCATCCGTTGATGATGGTTGCCAAGAGGCAATGCAGAGTGGACCACTTGCTGGTTATCCACTTACCGATGTACGAGTAACTCTTCTTGATGGCGCATACCACGATGTTGACTCATCGGAGTTGGCCTTCAAGATTGCTGGAATCGCGGCGTTTAAGGAAGCAGCAAAACTTGCTGGTCCAGTACTCCTCGAACCAATGATGTCGGTCGAAGTTGTTACCCCTGAAGATTTCATGGGTGATGTCATCGGCGATCTCAACTCTCGCCGTGGCCAAATTCAGGCTATGGATGAACGTTCCGGTGCTCGAATCGTTCGAGCGCTTGTTCCACTTTCAGAGATGTTCGGCTATGTCGGAGATCTTCGAAGCAGAACACAAGGTCGCGCGAGTTACAGCATGCAATTCGATTCATATGCAGAAGTTCCTGCAGCTGTTTCGAAAGAAATCATCGCGAAAATTCGCGGCGAGTAGATAAAGAAAGAAATATAGGAGGAACCACAGTGGCAAAGGCAAAGTTCGAGCGGACGAAGCCGCACGTAAACATCGGCACCATTGGTCACATCGACCACGGTAAGACCACTCTTACTGCTGCGATTTCCAAGGTGCTTCATGACAAGTATCCAAACCTCAATGAGGTTTCCGCATTCGATCAAATCGATAAGGCGCCAGAAGAGCGTCAACGCGGTATCACCATCTCGATTGCACACATCGAGTACCAGACCGAGGCGCGTCACTATGCACACGTTGACTGCCCAGGTCACGCTGACTACATCAAGAACATGATTACTGGTGCAGCTCAGATGGACGGTGCAATTCTCGTTGTTGCTGCAACTGACGGCCCAATGCCTCAGACAAAAGAGCACGTGCTTCTTGCACGTCAGGTTGGCGTTCCATCAATCGTTGTTGCGCTCAACAAGTCTGACATGGTCGACGATGCAGAAATTCTTGAACTTGTTGAAATGGAAGTTCGTGAACTTCTCAACAAGTACGAGTTCCCTGGCGACACCACTCCAATCGTTCGCATCTCAGCTCTCAAAGCTCTTGAAGGCGACGCAGCATGGGGCGACAAGATCATGGAACTTATGGCAGCAGTGGATTCATTCATTCCACAGCCAACCCGTGAAATTGATAAGCCATTCTTGATGCCAGTTGAAGACGTTTTCACCATCACAGGTCGTGGAACCGTTGTTACTGGTCGTATCGAGCGCGGCATTGTTAAGGTGAACGAAGAAGTTGAAATCATCGGTATCCGTCCAGATTCACAGAAGACAGTTATTACCGGTGTTGAAATGTTCCGTAAGTTGCTCGACGAAGGTCAAGCAGGCGAGAACGTTGGTCTCCTTCTCCGCGGTTTGAAGCGTGAAGATGTTGAACGTGGCCAAGTTGTTTGCAAGCCAGGTTCAGTAACTCCTCACACTGAATTCTCCGC
>RFMS01000115.1 GCA_009927575.1 Actinomycetota bacterium | reverse complement strand
TTATGCTTGTGAATCTATTGAATTAACCAATCCAAGTATTGATTGGAGAGGTTAAGAAGTAGACCATAAAGAGTCCTGATACAAGGAAGAGAAGTGGATGAATTTCACTTCGACGACCTTGCAGGAATCGAATGACTACATAGGTTACAAAGCCTGCACCAATACCTACGGTGATGTTGTAAGTAAATGGCATCAAGATAATTGTAAGAAACGCTGGAATTGAAATTCCAAGATCATTCCAATCAATGTTCTTGATTCCTGTCATCATCAAGAATCCGACGATAACGAGCGCTGGTGTTGCAGCTTCGTAAGGGATGATGGCAACGAGTGGAGCGAGGAATGTCGTTAGCAAGAAGCAAATTCCTGTAACAACTGAAGCCAAGCCAGTTCGAGCGCCTTCACCGACACCTGAAGCCGATTCAATATAAGAAGTGTTGGAAGAAACGCTTGCTGCGCCACCTGCGGCTGCTGCGAGCGAGTCAATCAACAGGATCTTCTCTGTATTTGGAACGTTTCCATCACGGTCAACGAGACCTGCTTCATGACCGATAGCAGTCATTGTTCCCATCGTGTCGAAGAAGTCTGCGAGGAGCAGGGTGAACACGATAAGAAGAGCAGAGATGACGCTGATTCGGCTAAATGATCCGAAGAGATTGAAATGTCCGAGGAGTCCGAAATCAGGAGTGGAAACAACCTGATCAGGCATTGCTGGAACGTTAAGTCCCCAGCCCTTTGGATTTACTTTGCCAGTAGCGCCATCGAAGTTAGGACCGATTTTGAATGCGCTCTCAATTGCAACAGCAGCAATGGTTGCAACAACGATGCCGATAAGCAGCGCTGCTTTAACTTTGCGAACCATAAGAGCGATCATTAAGAAGAGACCAAATGCGAAAACAATAATTGGCCAACCAACGAGTGTGCCACCGTCGCCGAGTGTCACTGGAACTGGTCCTTGTGATGTTCTACGGACAAATCCGGAGTCAACAAGTCCAATTAATGCGATGAAAAGTCCAATACCAACTGAGATTGCAATCTTGAGTTGCGTTGGAACGGCGCGGAAAACAGCGACTCGGAAACCTGTTAATACGAGAACAGTGATAATCAAGCCTTCAAGAACAACAAGGCCCATTGCATCTGCCCATGTCATACGTGATGCGATACCTACTGCAACGAATGTGTTGAGACCTAAGCCGGTTGCAAGTGCGAGTGGGAAATTTGCCACTACGCCCATAAGAATTGACATGACTCCGGCGACAAGTGCGGTTGCAGCTGCAACTAATGCGAGATTAGGAGCATCGCCACCTCCAAGGAATTTGCCATCGCCATCTTTTGCTAATCCAATAATTAATGGATTGAGCGCCACGATGTAAGCCATCGTGAAGAAGGTGACAACGCCACCACGGATTTCTTGCGCTACGGTTGAGCCACGTTGCGAGATTTTGAAATAACTATCGAGCATGACCTACCCCTCTGTTTTGGTATCGGGGGTGTTTGCGACCCCGTGCGGAAACGGTCCACAAACCGGGGGAATGGCGTAACGCTAGGCGCTACTTAGCAGTAACTCGGGAAACCACTCCGAATGAGATGGCGATCGATTGCCCAATCAGTAGCGCAAAGAGCGCTGTGCCTACGCCTACACGTCCCCCCAGAGCCCAACCAATGAGAAAGACAATCGCTTCTAGTGACAACCGCACTCGACCCACTCGAATCCCAGTTCGATGATGAAGCGCAGTCATCAAACCATCTCGAGGTCCAGGTCCTAAGAGGCATGAAATATAGAGAGCTGATCCCATACCGATAGCGCCAATTCCTAGAAGCGCAAAGAGAAGGCCTAGATACGGTGAATTCACTTCTGGAATTACGGCAATCGAAATTTGTAATGAAATAGGGATAACAACGATATTAAAGAGCGTGCCAAGACCAGGTTTCTCTCGTAACGGTATCCATAATAAGAGAACTGCAAGGCTTATAAGTCCTGTGACAACTCCCAACGGAAGCTTCGTTTTAAAAGAAATTCCTTGTGCAAGAACAGTCCATGGTGAATTGCCTAATAACGATTGCACAAGAAACGCTTCACCTATTCCAAAGAAGGATAGGCCAATAACAAGAACAAGAATTCTGATCCATGAAAATTGCCAACGGTGCTGAGCAGACCACGACACATGTGGGATTGTTCGATGAGGCCGCAAAAATTCCATCACACGACTGAACATTCGCAGACTCTATCGTCTATTTCGAAGAGAAAGTGAGTTACTCAGATAACCTTTAGCAATGACCTTGAGCTACTGGCAGGCAATAATTACTGGTTTCTTGCAAGGCGTTACCGAACTTTTTCCGATTTCAAGTTTGGGCCACGCCGTTCTTGTACCAGCGTGGATTGGTGGGTCGTGGGAAGAATTCATCTCCAATCCTGATTCGTATTACCTGACGATCACCATAGCTCTCCATGCAGCAAGCGCACTTGCTCTCTTTCTCGTTTTTCGCCGCCGCTGGTTTGAGATGGCGATCTCATTAACGCGTTCAGTACGTACACGAAATTTTTCGCATCACCACTCTCGTTTACTTTTATTAATTATGATTGCAACAATTCCGGTTGCCGTATTAGGAAAAATATTTGAAGAGCCTGTACAACGAATGTTCGGAGACCCGCTTCCAAGTGCAATTTTCCTTACAATCAATGGACTGATTCTTATAGTGGCTGAACGGTTGAGCCGACACACATCATCTGTAACATCGCTCGAGGATGCAGATTTATCAATTACTAAGCACGTATCGCCAGCCAATGCGCTGTTTATTGGATTCGGTCAATCACTCGCACTCTTCGCCGGTATTAGTCGATTTGGCATAACAATGAGCGCTGGTCTGCTGAGAAAAGTAAATCACGCGGTTGCCGCCGAATTTGCGTTTCTACTGGCCTTACCGGTTATTGCTGGCGCCTCAATTCTCAAATTGCCTGAACTCTTCACCGATCAAACAGCACACCTCGCTGGACCAGTAATCGCAGGATCAATTGTGTCGTTTTGTGCAACATATATTTCAGTGAAATTTCTCGTTCGCTGGTTTAAGACCAATACGCTCTATCCATTCGCAATCTATTGTTTAGTTGTTGGAATAGTTTCGTTCGTGAGGTTTGCTTAATGTTTGTCGGTTTCGGAACAGCAATCAATATCGTCGCAATTCTGGCTGGTAGCACCCTCGGAGTACTTCTTGGGAATAAATTCAAGGAAAGCACTCGAACCCTCACAACCGATGTGCTCGGCTTGATTACTCTGGTTTCAGGAGCGTCGTCAATTGTTTCTCTCTGGTCGCAATCAGTGACTGGGACATTTCCTAAAGGGTGGCCATTTCTCATTGTTCTTGCATCACTATTACTCGGTGGCTTACTAGGGAGCGCGCTCCGAATCGAAAGCCGATTAGAGCACAGTGGTAGTTGGCTACAGAGCAAGTTTAAGAGTTCGAGTAATTCTCAATTTGTTCAGGGGTTTATTGCTGCATCTTTGGTTTTTGCGATTGGCCCACTAGCAATACTAGGAAGTATTTCTGATGGCATGTCTCGCGGAATTGATCAATTGCTCCTTAAAAGCACACTCGATTTTTTTGCTTCCATCGCGTTCGCTGCAACATTTGGTTGGGGAGTAGCTGCTTCCGCGATCGCAGTCGGCGTTTATCAGATAAGTTGGACTGTTATTGGTTTCTTCCTTGGGTCGGTATTAAATAACTATCAGGTAGATCTTATGACAGCTGTCGGTGGCATCTTGCTTCTTGGAATTGGACTAAGACTTCTTGCGATCAAACAGATACGAGTTGGAGATTTACTTCCTGGACTCTTCATCGTTCCAGTACTGGCGTATTCTGTTCATCTCTTCGCATAGTTCTTTTCACAAAAAAATCTTTTACATCAATTGAACGGCAGTGGCTCAGGTGATTGATGAGCTGCACCTGATTTCTTCGCAGTTACCCGTCGCATATGGTGACGACGACAGAGAACTTCGTAAGCAACTTCGTTCTGCGTATTAGTGTCGCCAACAACAACTTGTTCACCTTCAGTCACCATCACACCATTGATAGTTCGAGCATTATGCGTTGCTCGTTCACCACACCAACAGAGAGCTTCAACCTGCAATGTATTGACCCGGTCCGCAAGCTCGATTAAACGAGCAGAACCAGGGAAAAGTCGAGTTCTAAAATCAGCCAAAATTCCAAATGCATAACATCAATACCTAATCCATCAACGATTCGAGCTAATTGCTCTATCTGCTCTGGTTGATAAAACTGTGCTTCGTCACAGATAACGTAATCTATTCGCGAGCCTTGTGATAACGCGTCGACAACAAATTTATGGAGATCAAGTTCTGGCAGTACTTCAAGCGCATCAGATTTAAGGCCCAATCGAGATGAAATTGTTCCTACACCTGCACGGTCATGTGAAGTAAAAATGAGACCCGATCGACCTCGGCTTTGATGGTTATGGGCAGTTTGGAGAGCAAGCGTGGATTTACCGCTATCCATCGTTCCGCAGTAATAGATCAGTTGTGCCATCGCGCCTTCGTATGCTCCTTAGCCAACTATGTTGTTAATAGTGAGCGAATAGTAGCCCTTGGATAATTTCGAGAGATCCGGTCTACTCCGGCAAGAACCGAGATAGTCAATATAAATCCGAAGCCCGAAATCACGCCGCCATGGTCACTAATCAAATCTGCGGAGGCGAGCGCAGTTCCTCCGGTTGCGAGCACATCATCAATAATCACATACCGGGCGTTCTTTTCAATGGCATCTTGATGAATCTGAATTGAATCTGAACCGTATTCGAGCGCGTACTCTTTGGTGAAAGTTTTTCGAGGAAGCTTTCCTGGCTTACGGAGCAAAATTAAAGGTTTCTTCATATACAGAGCGAGTGCAGATCCAAAGATGAAACCTCGAGCTTCAACAGCTGCGATAGCGTCACATTCTGCTATTGCTTGCCCCATGAGAGATATAGACGATGCGAAAGCCGATGGTTCCTGAAGAATAGGAGTGATATCTTTAAAAAGTATTCCTGGCTTTGGATAATCCGGAACATCGATAATTAACTTCTCGATTTCGGCTACATCCATGGTTGCATCTTTCATGACTGCATCTTCCATAACCGCATCGTACGTGTCCGAACGGGGACTTGAACCCCGAAGGCCTTGCGGCCACTAGCACCTCAAGCTAGCGCGTCTGCCAATTCCGCCACCCGGACGAGTGAGGTGGCCACGATAGCAAGCCACGTGGAGGATGAAAAATTGTGGTGGTTTCGAGCAAAAACAGGAGAGAATGACGCTATGAATTTCACACCAGAGCAAATAGCCGAACTAGAAGCAGATGCAATCCGAATCTGCCAAGAACTTATACGAATTCCTAGCGTCAATTACGGCGAAGGAAAAGGTGATGAGAAAGATGTAGCGGCCTATGTTGTGAAAGAACTTGCTGATGTTGGAATTGCAAGCGAAGTTATTGAAACAGCGCCTAATCGTCACAATGTCATTGCGAAACTTCCGGGTCAAGATACGTCTCGTCCAGGACTTGTTGTGCATGGACACATCGATGTTGTACCTGTTAATGCTGCTGATTGGTCAGTAGATCCGTTTAGTGGCGTCATTAAAGATGGCTGCATTTGGGGTCGTGGCGCAGTTGATATGAAGAACATGGACGCAATGATTCTTGCTTGCGTTCGAATGTGGCAGAAGATTGGCTATAAACCACCTCGAAATATCGTGCTCGCATTCTTCGCCGATGAAGAGGCAGGAAGCGTTTTCGGTTCCCGTTGGATTGCGAAGAATCGACCAGAAGTATTTGCCGGATGTTCCGAAGCGATCTCCGAATGTGGCGGTTATTCCATCAACCTCACTACGGGTCATCGTGTATATCTCATAGAGACTGCGGAAAAGGGAATCAATTGGATGAAGTTAACTGCGAAAGGCACCGCAAGTCATGGTTCCTTAGTTAACCCAGATAACGCAGTGACAAAATTAACGACAGCGGTTGCCAAGTTAGGCACTTATAAATGGCCAGAGCGACCAACCAAGACGATGAAAGTATTAATGAAGCGAATTGCGGAGATAACAGGCAGTACCTATGATGAAAATAATCTCAAAGGTCTTCTGCAATACCTTGGACCTGCTGCGAAGATGGCAGGCGCAACGCTGCAAAACATCACTAATCCAACGATGTTGGAATCAGGGTACAAAGCAAACGTTATTCCTCAAACGGCTACAGCAGTAGTTGATGGACGCTTCCTGCCAGGGATGGAAGAGGAGATGCAACAAACAATCCGCGAAATCATTGGACCTGATATTCAGATCGATCTCCTTGCGCGCGATATTGCCTTGGAATTTGATTTTGAAGGTCCATTAGTTGATGCGATGGTTGCTGCAATCAAGAAAGAGGATCCAGAAGGTATTCCGGTTCCATATTTGATGAGCGGTGGTACCGACAATAAGGCGCTCGCAGATTTAGGTATCACTGGTTATGGTTTTAGTCCGCTTCGCATTCCGCCGGAGATGGATTTCTTCGCCCTCTTCCATGGCGTTGATGAGCGAGTAACGATTGATGGTTTGAAGTTTGGTGTTCGAACGCTCAACGATTTCTTAATTCATTGCTAGATTCGATTCGCTAAAGAACCGATTACAAAAAAGGTTGTAAGAACGAATTAACGACGTGAAATATCGTCGAGCGCAAGACGTACTTGGCTCGGGATAGTTATCTCTTCTGATGTGAGTATGCCTCGCATTTGAGCGCCTGTTCGCGCACCGACAATTGCAGAAGTGACACCTGGTGCATCGCGAACCCAGCCAAGAGCAACTTCTAGTGGTGAATATCCAAGTCCATCCGCGGCAACCGATACTGCTTCAACAATCCGTTTTGCACGCGGTGTGAAATACGGTTCTACATGACTTGCAAAGTGTGGCGTCGCAGCACGCGAGTCTGCCGGAATTCCTTGTCGGTATTTCCCAGTGAGAACGCCCCGACCTAATGGTGACCAGGCTAAGAAGCCAATATTTAAATTTTGTGCAGCATCAAGAACCTCGTTCTCGACATCTCTATTGAGTAGCGAGTATTCGTTTTGAGTTGACGTGATCGGTACCTTTCCGAAAAGTGGATTCTGCAGAGTTATAGCGCGTGAAGTTTGCCATCCACTGAAATTGCATATTCCTACATAAGAAGTTCTGCCCGAAGTTACTGCGTAGTCGAGTGCCATCAACGTTTCTTCAAGCGGAACTTGTGAATCCCAGTTTTGAACTTGCCAGATATCTACATGATCGACGCCTAAATGGTTTAACGAGCGATCTAAATCAGCTAGCAAAGAGGAGCGCGAATTATCTACGAGTCGATCACCATCTTTAAATGTGATTCCACCTTTGGTCGCAATCACGATTTCGTCACGTTTAACAAGAGTATTGATAAATCCACCTATGACGCGCTCACTATCGCCGTAGCCATAAATCGCGGCAGTATCGAGAAAATTTCCACCTGCATCCAGATACACGCGTAGTTGATCAGCTGCCTCATGCTCGTCGGTATCTCGACCCCACGTCATGGTTCCTAAACCAAGTCGAGAGATAAATACTCCACTTGATCCAAGTTGGCGCTTCTCCATATCGGTGACCCTAGCAACAGAAATCAATAAAGTGACTAATCTTCCGCCATGACCACATTTATCGTGTTGCGCCATGCGCAATCAACAGCAAATGAACGTGGTCTTCTTGCCGGACAACTCCCTGGAATTCACCTCAGCGCTACTGGTGTCGATGAATCAGAAGCAATCAAAGAAACCCTTGCCAAGGTCACAATTGATCGTGTGATATCGAGTCCACTTGAGCGATGTCTTCAAACAATTGAACCACTCGTTGCGGCGAAAAAAATGAAAATTGCTACAGACGATCGACTGATAGAGATGAATTACGGAAAATGGAGCGGGAAGAAACTTTCGTTTTTGAGCGTACGACCGTTGTGGCGAAAAATTCAATCGTCGCCCTCCGACGTCACATTCCCTGATGGTGAAAGTTTTTCGAATATGGCCTTACGCGTTGGCAGTTTGCTCGAAGAACTGCACAGGAAATATCCCAAAGAATCACTTCTTCTTGTCACCCACGGTGATATTTGCAAATTTATTGCTACGTATTTCTTGAAATTACCATTGAATGATCTCCAAAAATTTCTTGTGAAGCCAGCTTCGCTCTCGATTTATCATCAGACGTCAGAGAAGATCGCAGTTGAAGTGTTCAATAGTTCGGCTACAAAACTGTGAAAGTTTCTGCCGATACCGCGCGATCTATGCCCGGTGGCGAAACGGGAAAACGTAGGCAGGGTCGATAATGGCAACTCTTTATAACCATGATGATGTACTGCGGTGCGTTATTGGAACAGTTGGCGAACCAGGAGAGCGTGCTTTCTACCTTCAAGTTCGGTCCACTGGCTCTCTGACCACTGTCGCGCTAGAGAAAACTCAAGCTGGCGCGCTCGTAGAGCGTTACAGCTTCTCATTAAAGAGCTACGAAAACGTGAAGGAATTGTCTCTCAAGAAATTATTGCCCGAGATGATTCACCTTTGGAAAGCCCCATAGATCCTGATATTTTGGCGGGAAATATGGCAGTAATGTGGCTGTCAGATCGCAAAAAAATTCAAATCGAGATTCAAGAGATGAAAGTGAATAACATCTCGGGTGAAATTGATTCTCCAGATTTTGACAACAACGATCTTGGAATTGAAAAAGATGATCTAGCCATGGTGAGATTTGCGCTAACTCTTGGCCAGGTTAAAGAATTTATTCGTCGAAGTGAAGCGGTTATTGGTTCGGGAAGACAGCCCTGCATGTTTTGCGGATTACCAATCAATCCGGATGGACATCTCTGCCCACGTGCAAATGGTTATCGGAGATGAGATCGGTATCGGAAAAGCGCGCATCAATTCAAAGTGGCGAATTAATTCTGCAGAGTCGCATCGTTGATGCGTCCAATGCCACTCTTATTGGAGAGATCGATGGCATCAAGATTGTTTATAAACCAGTAGCAGGTGAAAGACCTTTGTGGGATTTTCCTGATGGCAATCTGGCATCTCGCGAAGTAGCCGCTTATCTGATCTCTGAAGCTATGGCTATCCACCGCGTTCCTTACACGATCTTGCGAGATGGACCTTTCGGATTGGGCATGGTTCAAGAATGGATAGATGTAGATGAGGATTTGGATTTAATACGTTACGCGCAGTCAGATGATCAACAACTCCGTGAACTAGCCCTTTTCGATGCCATTATTAACAACACCGATAGAAAGATTGGTCATTTACTTGTTGACAAATCAGGATTTTTATTTGGTTGTGATCATGGGGTCACTTTCCATGAAGAAAATAAATTGCGTACAGTTCTGTGGCAATGGCGTGGATTACCGCTTAATGATGTAGAACGAAAAATTCTTCTCGATCTGCGCGATAGCGATCTCAATAACGCGCTCTCGGAATTAATCACCGCGAGAGAAATCGAAGCTTTGAACAATCGAATAGACCAACTCGTCGAAACCAGCGTTTTTCCAATGCCATCAGGGGATTGGCCAGCAATTCCCTGGCCTCCCGTGTAAGGTCGAACCGTGCGTGCCTGGCCAACTCTAGATTTACCTACATTGACCGATGTTTTTCCAGATTTGGAATTGCAATCGAGTTACTCAAATAAAACCATCACGCTTAGTCAAAGCAAATGTTCGATGTATGTCTGTGGCATTACGCCATACGATGCTACTCACTTAGGTCATGCAGCTACATATCTCACTTTTGATCTCATCCATCGGTACTTACTGGCATCAGGGAAGAAAGTTCATTTCGTAGAAAATATCACTGATATTGATGACCCACTGCTCGAACGTGCAGAGCGTGATCATCTTGATTGGGTTGAGCTAGCCGAGAAAGAAATTGAACTTTTTAGATCTGATATGACAGCGCTAAGAGTTTTGCCGCCCCAGTTCTATATTGGCGCGGTCGAATCAATCCCAGATGTTATTTCTGCCATTGAGATCTATCAATCGCGAAATCTCACATATGTTCTCGATGGCGACGTATATCTCTCACTCAAACGTATTCCTGGCGCTTTGGAAAACCTACCCGTGAGCTATTCCGAAGCGATAGAAATATTTCGCCAGAGGGGAGGAGATCCAGATCGACCCGGTAAGGAAGATCCACTTGACACTGTTTTATGGTTATCAAAAAAACCTGGTGAACCATTTTGGAGTTCACCGTATGGCGATGGCAGACCTGGTTGGCATATCGAGTGCACCGCAATTTCACTTAAATATTTAGCGCCAATGAAAGGTGATGAAGATAGCCAACTCCGCTCGATTCCACTCATCACGTTACAAGGAGGGGGATCTGATCTTCTCTTCCCTCATCACTATATGAGTTCAGTTCAAGCTCGAGCGCTACGAGGGAGGGAATTTTCCACTCTCTATGTTCACGCAGGAATGATTGGACTCGATGGCGAAAAAATGAGCAAGAGCAAAGGAAATCTCGTGTTTGTTTCGAAGTTATTAAGCGATGGAGTAGATCCCATGACTATTCGCATCGCACTCCTTCGGGATAAATATT
Organism: Actinomycetota bacterium; assembly: GCA_009927575.1. Taxonomy (GTDB): domain Bacteria; phylum Actinomycetota; class Actinomycetes; order Nanopelagicales; family Nanopelagicaceae; genus UBA7398. The sequence goes on along the minus strand of RFMS01000115.1, from coordinate 14,749 downwards.
CGCACGATCGTATGTGGAGCAATGATCTTCTTTTATCAGCTGAATCTCTCCGGGCTCGCATGATTGAAGCGCTCGCTCAAACTCATGTTGTTTCAACAGATACGCTGCGAAAGGAGATCATTTCCGCACTGTCTCAAGGATTAAATACCGAAAAGGTTTTTCATGCACTTGAAGACTGGTTACAGCACAATATCCAGGCCAAAGCAGACGAACGAGTTGAAAGCAGTGGGGTTATCGCACGTTTTCTCGATGGTTTACTAGGTCTTACTTTCTAAATATTGCTGTCTCTCAGCCCTTGTCTTGACGACGTAAATAGCGCTCGAACTCACGAGCGATCGAATCACCACTTGCTTCGGGTAATTCGCTCTCATCTTTCGAACTTTCAAGTTGTTTTACATACTCCGCAATATCAGAATCTTCTAACGCTAACTTGTTCACCGACTCTTCCCACGCCTTTGATTGTGCAGGGAGTTCGCCTTCTGGAATAGCAATCTCAAGAAAATCTTCAAGCGCATTCACTAACGCCATCGACCCTTTAGGGCAAGGTGGTTGCGAAACATAATGGGGAATAGCAACCCATAACGACACAGCATCAATTCCACGTTGATTGCAGGTATCTTGAATTACTCCAATGATGCCGGTCGGTCCTTCGTATTTTGATACTTCAACACCAAGTCGTTGCGCAACATCTGGATGAGCTCCGCTACCACTAACGGTAAATGCTCGTGAATGAGGAACATCTGCGAGCAGCGATCCCATGGTTACGACAAGTTCCACTTCGTAATCATCAGCTAGATCAAGGATTGCATTAGCGAATGTTTTCCAACGCATCGAAGGTTCAATTCCTTTAACGATGATGAAGTCATGCTCCAAGTGAGGTGTGGAAACTCCAAAAACTGTTGTATTAGGCCAATGAATTTCGCGAACGACATGAGTATCTACTTTGACAGTTGGTCGGTTTACTTGAAAATCATAAAAGTCCTCTGGATCGCAATCTGCAATCTTTGAATGAGGCCAACAAGAAAGTAGATGTGAGACCGCGCCAGTCGCAGATTCGCCAGCATCATTCCAACCTTCGAATGCCAAAATCATGACTGGCGTACGCAGAATGAAATCAATACCGAGGTTATCGAAATGATTCATATCAACTCAATCTCATATCTGCTCGATACCGTTCATAAGACCACACTACGATAAACTGACTCAAATGAGCGAAGTGAAATCTGGGCACGTGCCTTCTGCTCCTCACGGAAAGAGCGCAAGTTCACTTCGTACAGCGCTTTCTCAGCGGGTGGTCGTCGCCGATGGTGCAATGGGGACGATGATTCAAGCCCGCAATCCAAGCATGGAAGATTTCCAACAACTTGAAGGCTGTAATGAGATTCTCAACGTCACCCGACCAGATCTGATCGCAGATATCCATCGTCAATATTTTCAAGCTGGTTCTGATGCTGTTGAAACAAATACTTTCGGTGCAAATTTCGCCAATCTCGCTGAATATGGAATCGAATCGCGAATATATGAACTTGCACGGGCCGGCGCAGAAATTGCAAAGAACGTAGCTTCTGAATTTTCATACGATAAAGAGCGCTGGGTAATTGGATCCATAGGACCGGGCACTAAATTACCTACCTTAGGCCATACGACGTATGAAATTTTGAAGAACGCGTATCGAGAAGCATCGCGAGGATTAATAGATGGCGGAGCGGATGCTCTGCTTATTGAAACAACACAAGATTTGTTACAAGCAAAAGCTGCAGTCAATGCCGCACGAATTGAAATAGATAATCAAGCACGCGATATTCTTTTGATTGCACAGGTAACAGTTGAAACTACCGGCACCATGCTCCTTGGATCTGAAATTGGAGCAGCGCTCAATGCGTTGGCACCTCTACGAGTAGATTTGATTGGTCTCAACTGTGCAACCGGACCAGCTGAAATGAGTGAGCATTTACGAGCGCTCTCTAAGAATTCTTCTATTGGCATTTCATGTATGCCTAATGCGGGATTGCCTATTCTTGGAAAAAACGGTGCGGAATATCCTCTTGGTCCACAAGAACTTGCGGCCGCACTTATGCAATACACGAAAGAGTATGGCCTTAATTTAATTGGTGGCTGTTGTGGGTCAACGCCAGAACACATTGCTGCAATAGTTTCTGAAGTTAAGAATTTGGAAACCTCTTCCAGAAAAATATCAGCCGATGCTGGCGCTTCTTCGCTGTATCAATTTGTACCGTTTAGACAAGATAAGACATACCTTGCAATAGGCGAACGGACTAATGCCAACGGATCGAAGGCTTTCCGTGACGCGCTGTTAGCCGAGGATTGGGAGCGGTGCGTCGATATTGCAAAAGATCAGATTCGTGATGGCGCCCATATGTTAGATCTCTCCGTTGATTATGTAGGTCGCGATGGCGCACGCGATATTTCGGAAATAGCTTCTCGTTTCGCAACTGCTGTGACTTTGCCAATCGTTCTTGATTCAACTGAGCCTGGAGTCATCAAAGCTGGGCTAGAAAAACTCGGTGGACGTTGCGTAATCAATTCGGTGAATTATGAAGATGGCGATGGCCCTGATTCGCGCTTCCATCGAATTATGCCGTTAGTTAAAGAGCATGGCGCTGCTGTCATTGGTTTAACTATTGACGAAGAAGGTCAAGCTCGCACAACAGAGTGGAAAGTAAGAATCGCAAAACGACTTATCGCAGATCTCAATAATGTCTGGGATATTCCAACCTGCGACATCATTATTGATTGCCTAACCTTTTCCGATTGCTACTGGACAAGAAGAGACTCGACGCGATGGTATTGAAACAATCAATGCGATTAAAGAAATCACAACTCTCTATCCTGACTTACAAACCACGCTAGGAATCAGCAATGTCTCGTTCGGTCTGAATCCTGCGGCTCGAATCGTTTTAAACTCTGTTTTTCTTGCAGAATGCGTTAAGGCTGGTTTGAGCTCTGCGATTGTGCATCCCTCAAAAATCACGCCAATTGCGAGAATTAATGAGGAGCAACTTAAGACAGCGCTTGATCTCATTTACGATAGGCGAGAATTTGATGGCGATCTCTGCACCTATGACCCACTTCAAAAATTCTTGGAACTTTTTGACGGAGTAGAAGTAACTAGCTCCAAGGCTTCGCGCGCTGCAGAACTTGCCGCTCTCCTTTAGGTGAACGGCTTTCACGACGAATCATTGATGGCGAGAAACAAGGGCTAGAAGGAGATCTCACCGAGGCGAGAGGCTCTGGAATCGCTCCGCTAGCGATCATCAATGATTATCTCTTGGAAGGAATGAAGATCGTTGGTGAACTTTTTGGCAAAGGTGAGATGCAACTGCCGTTCGTTCTTCAGTCAGCGGAAGTAATGAAGAACGCAGTAGCGTTGTTAGAGCCATTCATGGAGAAGAGCGAGAATTCAGGTCGAGGCAAAATACTTTTGGCAACAGTAAAAGGCGATGTGCATGACATTGGCAAAAATCTCGTAGACATCATCCTCACTAATAACGGATATACCGTAATTAATATCGGGATTAAACAGACCATTAATCAAATAATTGATGCAGCACAAGAACATGATGTCGACGTCATTGGTATGAGTGGGCTTTTGGTGAAATCCACAGTCATCATGAAAGAGAATCTTGAGGAATTGATTTCACGCGGTTTGGCTCAACGTTGGCCAGTGATTCTTGGTGGCGCAGCTTTGACTCGTACATATGTAGAGAATGATTTGGCGCAGATGTTCCCTGGTGTCGTTCGTTATGCAAAAGATGCATTCGAAGGCCTTGCACTGATGGATACTCTTATTGCTCAAAAGCGCGGCGAGAACGTTGAATTGCCGCCACTGAAACAACGACGTACAAAGATTGTTACTCACGAAGATCGCGACGTCGATACTCGACGAAGTGATGTATCGACTGAGAATGAGATACCAAACCCACCATTTTGGGGCGTCCGCACCGTAAAAGGAATTGCGTTAGCGGATTATTTAGGTTCCCTCGATGAACGCGCTCTCTTCGTTGGTCAGTGGGGGCTTAAAGGTGTTCGCGATGAATATCAATCGGTTGTCGAAACTATCGGTCGTCCGCGGTTAAGAACTCTCTTAAATGAAATCCAATCAAACAATTGGGTTAACGCGGGAGTCGTCTATGGCTATTTCCCATGTTATAGCGAGGGGAACGATTTAGTTATTCTGCATCATGAAGGGCCAGATAAAGGAAAAGAACGGACCCGATTTACATTCCCTAGACAGAGCCGCGATCGACGATTGTGTATCAGCGATTTCTTTGCTGCGAAAACGACTGGAAAAACTGACGTTGTCGCGTTTCATATCGTCACTATGGGTCAATCTGTTAGTGATGCTACGGCGCTGCTCTTTGGCGAGAATCGATATCGCGAATATATGGAGCTTCATGGCCTCTCAGTTCAATTAACTGAAGCGCTCGCCGAGCATTGGCATGCGCGAATTCGTCAAGATCTCGGCATTAGCAAAGAAGATGGAGATTCAATCGAGGAGATCCTAGATCAGGGCTATCAAGGTTCTCGTTACAGTTTCGGTTATCCAGCCTGCCCAGATCTTGAGCAACAAGTGCAACTGTGCGAGCTGTTAAAACCTGAAAGTATCGGAGTTGAACTCTCTGAAGAATTTCAATTACATCCTGAACAATCAACGTCGGCAATCATCGTTCATCATCCTGAAGCGAAATATTTTAATGCGAATTAATTTTGACGCAGTTTTGTGGGATATGGATGGAACTCTGATTGATTCTGAAAAGTATTGGCTGGAAGCAGAGATTGAATTAATGAAGAGATTCTCCGTTCTTTGGACTGAACGGGATCAAAGTATTTGTTTAGGTGGTCCGATGGCACGCGTTGAACGGTATATGGCAGAACGTGCTAATTTCGCTGAGGAACCGGCGTACTTTGGTAGAGAACTCAAGGCGCTAATGGTTAAAAAACTATCGCGACCGATTGATTATGCACCAGGAGCTTTTGTCCTTCTACAGCAATTGCGCAGAGCAGAAGTGCCAATGGGTTTAGTAACAGCAAGCTCTCGCTCATTAGTAGACGCTGCACTGCTCACATTAGGAAGAGATACCTTTAAAGTAGTGATCTCAGGTGATGATGTTGAGGAAGGAAAGCCTTCTCCGGAGGGATATCTCGCTGCAGCACATGCACTTGAAGCAGAGATTTCAAAGACCGTCATTTTAGAAGATTCATTTGTTGGCACTACTGCCGCGTTGGCAAGTGGGGCAACTGTTATCGGTATTTCTCACATGGGAGAGTTAGCAAAACCAGATGAAGGCCATGAAGATCAAATGCTTGTTGTTAACTCCCTAGAAGGTATTTCCATTGAAACTTTGATGAGCGCCGTCGACCAACGACGTGCTTTGGCATAAAGCCCTAGAATCACAACATGTCTGTCGATCACACGTCCTCGTATCAACGAAGTGGACCATTTCACGAGGGCGATCGCGTGCAACTTTCTGACGACAAAGGAAAGCTCTACTCCATAACGTTGAAGTCTGGCGACCAATGGCATTCTCATAAGGGTTGGCTAAATCATGACGACATTATTGGGCGCGATGAAGGTTCTTTGATAGAAACAAATAGCGGCACGAAATACCAAGCGCTCCGTCCATTACTTACTGATTACGTTCTTTCAATGCCACGAGGCGCAACAATTGTCTATCCCAAAGATGCCGCTCTGATTCTTGGTTTTGGTGATATTGCTCCTGGAGTTCGGGTCCTTGAAGCGGGCGCAGGTAGTGGCGCACTATCAATTAGTTTGCTTCGTGCAATAGGTGAGAGCGGTTCTCTGATTTCGTATGAAGCGCGCGAAGATTTCCTCGCTATCGCTGAGAAGAATGTAAAGAACTATTTCGGCGCTATCCCGAAAACTTGGGAATTGCACTTAGGTGATGTTCGCGATTGCGTACTAACTAATTCATTCGATCGAATAGTTCTCGACATGCTTGCTCCGTGGGACTGTGTTGAATTAGCAGCTAAGGTGCTCAAACCTGGGGGAGTTTTTATTTCATATGTTGCAACGACCACACAACTTTCCAGAGTTGCTGAAGCTTTAAAAGATCACGGATCTTTCACTGAACCTGAAAGTTTTGAAAGCCTTATTCGTGGTTGGCACCATGAAGGGCTAGCGGTACGACCGAAACATCAGATGAATGCACATACCGCGTTCCTTCTTTTCTCACGAAAAGTAGCGACAGAAAATGGTGCACTCAAGCGTCGTCGTCGACCAGCTAAAGGCGCTTACGAAGAAATTACTGAACAGAGATAACGTCAACCACAAAGATCAACGTTTCGTTCGGTCCAATGGGGCCGGCGCCATTTGCACCGTAGGCTTTATCTGGCGGAATCACGAGTAATCGACGGCCGCCAACTTTCATTCCTGGAATTCCTTCTTGCCACCCTGTAATAACCCCATTCAATGGGAAAGTTGCTGGCTGACTCTTCCAGGACGATTCAACAATTTGTCCAGTCGACCACGACATCAATGTGTAGTGAACTGTCAACGTTGACGTCGCTAACACGTCAGCGCCAGTGCCAACAATGAGATCTTTTGTCGTGAGAGTTGTTGGGGGATTTCCTTGAGGTGCAGCAATCTGTGGTTCGCTACCGGCAGCGCCTGTTACTTCGGGTAACGCACTTGATTGCGCAGAATTTTGATTGTTAGACATGTTTGTAACTCCTCCGTCAGTGCTACAGCTTGTAAATGAAAGCGCCCCAATGAGTAGCGCGGCACACATCATCAAAACACGGTGGTTCTTTAACACTTTGGACTGCACGTAAACTCCAATCGGAGAGAGCTCTTGATAGGGCGAACAGGCGGACAGCCTACCAAGGGAGGTAATCTTCCCTTATGTCTGATGTAAAAAGTTCACGGTTGATTAATCTCACCATGGCTTTACTCGGGAAGAAATACATCACCAAATCAACGATTTTTAAGAGCGTAGAAGGCTATTCAGGTACGCCTGAAGCTATGGAGAGAATGTTTGAGCGAGACAAAACAGATCTTCGAGATTTAGGAATAACAATAGAAGTAGGTGGATTCGACCCGCTCTTCGAGGATGAGCCTGGATATCGAATCCTTAATAGTGACTACACATTTAATTTAGGCGACCTCAGCAGTGAGGAAATTGGATTGCTTGCATTGGCTGCTGATATTTGGGCAAAAAATTTGCAATCTGATTCTGCACGATCAGGCCTTCGCAAAATAAAGTCATTGACAACCATCGATGAGGATGAATTCACCAACCGACCTCATTATTCGTTAGCGGAACAACCGAACACGTTTCATGATCTTTGGCAGGCAGTGACAAATCGTCAAGAGGTTGTCTTCGACTACTCCAGTGCACGATCTGGCACTCAATCACGCCGCACGGTTCATCCCTATGGCATTGGTTCCTGGCACGGTGCGTGGTATCTCGTAGGCAATGAGTTGGAGAGCGCCTCCATCAAGGCTTACCGAATGAATCGAATCATTGGCGATGTCAAAAGAAGCTCTCGAAGCGACACTTTTACTATCCCTGATGGATTCAATGTTTCAGATTATTTGATTATGACGAAAACTACCGGTGAAGAACCTTGCGTCATTCGGGTAAAAAAGGGAAGTTGTTTAAATCTTCGTGCCATGTCACGAGTGATCACAGAGAATGATGGCTTCGATCTGTTAGAGATACATCAAGTTCAACGGGCGGAGTTGGTTCGCACCATTCTCTGGTCTGGCGCTGATGCCGAGGTGATTTCACCTCACGATATTAGAGATGAGATTCGATCATCTCTGGAAAGACTGCTTACACGATGAGTACTGAAAAACCAATTGAGCGGACAGCTCGATTACTCGATCTCATTCCATATATCAACGCTCATCAAGGAATTCATATTGATGATTTAGCTGAAGAATTCGATGTCACGGCTGATGTCATCGCAAAGGATCTTGATCTTCTCTTTCTCTGCGGATTACCTTCCTATACACCGCTGGAGCTAATAGACCTTAGTTACGAAGGTGGCTACGTCACTATTAGAGATGCGCAAAATCTCAACAAGCCCCGTCGATTAAACAAACATGAAGTTTCATCGTTATTGCTCGGCCTTAGCGAACTGAAGTCAACCCTCAAGGAACCTAAAGAACGAGAGCGAATTGATGAACTATCCAAAAAATTGCGAGATCTACTCAATATTCAATCTGAGCAATTCATCTCTTATCGTTCAGTTGATCAGAGCATTTACGCCGAAATTTTAGCTGCGATATCTTCAGAGAAAGCCATTCACATCGAATATCTGAGTTCGTCAAAAGATCAGAAAAGTGAACGAACAATTAGCCCGATAGAAGTTATTCAACAATCAAATAGAGAACATGTGATTGCGTATTGCCATGTGGCCAAAGAGCAACGAGTCTTTGATATCGCAGGTATTAAAAAAGTTTCACCCTCCAATGAGTTATATATGCGCAAACAGCGTATGGCCTCATTAATCGATCAGGCTGATGCAAGCGTCGCTATCTCATATTCTGGGAGTGGCGTGAGTTTCATTGAAGATAATCCGGAGTTGGTTGTCGCTCATGACTCAGACGCAAAAACTGCGATTATGAAGTTCTGGAATACCGAATGGTTAATACGTTCGGTGATGAGTTATGGCGGGGCAGTTACGGTTCTTGAGCCTAAGTTGGTAGTCAATGCGCTTCAGGACCGAGTGGCTGCTTCACTGCAACGTTATACATCTTAATAAAACCTTATATATAGCCCATTTCTATATAGATAGCCCTTGAGGCAGATTTCGGGTAGCGTTCTCACCCAGACCGAGTGAACCACGCCGAATGATTTGGAGCCCCTTCTGATGTTTCTTCGAGAGCCTTCACACATACTTATCCTGCTTCTTGTTGTCGTCATACTTTTTGGCGCGAAAAGATTGCCTGATTCCGCTCGCTCATTAGGTCGCTCGCTCCGAATCTTCAAGAGTGAAGTTAAAGAACTCAACAAGGATGAAGAGAAGAAGCCCGACACCAACGCGTAATTTATGCCGCCCAAGGGTGCATCTGATGGGCGTATGCCCCTCATTGAACATGTTCGTGAGTTTAGAAAACGGATAGTTCGAGCCACATTTTTCATTGTTATAGCCAGCGGTATCGGTTGGTATTTCTATAACACGATAATCACCACGCTCGCTCGACCCGTTTGCGATCTCGCACAAGCTCAGGCAACTGGTGCTTCACATTGCGGCTCGCTTTATATCAACGGTGTTTTAGGACCACTCAATCTTCAAATTAAGGTTTCGCTTATTGTTGGCGTCATTCTCTCTGCGCCATTTTGGCTTTATCAATTATGGGCATTCATTGCCCCTGGTTTACACAAGAAAGAAAAGCGATACTCCATCGCATTCATCGGTGCTGCCACACCATTCTTTGCTGGGGGAGCAGCGCTAGGTTATTCGGTTCTGCCCGTTGCCGTGAAAGTGCTTTTTGGTTTCACTCCTAGTGCGTTATCGAACCTAGTTAAATTTGATGACTACCTAGATTTCGTTCTTCGAGTGATTTTGCTATTTGGTATTGCTTTCGAGCTTCCAGTCTTTCTCGTATCGCTCAATCTTGCCGGTGTCATTACGGGCAAAGGAATTCTCAAACCATGGCGATTTGCAGTTTTTGGCATCTGTGTCTTCATAGCCGCGTTTACCCCGACGGGCGACCCTATTTCTATGGGATTACTCGCTCTGCCACTCATCCTTTTCTATTTTGGAAGTGGGCTCATTGGTCTGTTAGTAGATCGAAACGCGCAAAGAAGCGTCCTGAATATTCGGATGATCAAGCATCTCCGCTCGATAGCTCTGCCTCGCCGCTAACAAATGATTAGACGATGTGGATAGTTGTAGTAAATCCCACATCTGGTGGCGGCCGGGGTCGATCAATCGGTGAGGAAGTAATCAGACTAGTCAAAGAGCGTAATTTAAAGTTTTTAGAGATCATTGAAAATTCAGCCCACGCAACATCGCTTTCGCTCAAAAATGCGTTGGCAAATCATCCCGTAACCGGAGTAATGGCCGTTGGTGGAGATGGACTTGTACACCTTGTTATTCAGCACCTCGCGAATACACAGATTCCACTCCTAGTTTTTCCTGGTGGCACTGGCAATGATTTCGTTCGGGCTTTGCGTGCACCACTGGATAACAACGCAGCACTTTTAGCGAACGCTTTAAGCAAAAAACCTACTGCAATTGATCTGGGAAATATATCGGGGGAGTACTTCGCCGATATTCTGAGTACTGGTTTTGATTCGATAGTAAACGAGCGCGCAAATCGAATGAACTTCGTTAAAGGACCGATGAAATACAACGTGGCAATCGCGCTGGAATTACCGCTCTTTAAACCGCGAGAGTATTCGTTTGAAATTGATAATCAAAGATTTACAACTAAGGCGATGTTAATTGCAGTAGCAAATGGACATTCGTATGGTGGCGGAATGCAAGTTTGTCCAGACGCCTCATTAACTGATCATCTTTTCGATATCATGATTCTCAAGCCAGTATCTAAAGTACATTTTCTTCGAATTTTTCCAAAAGTATTCTCCGGCAAACATATCTCGGATCCTGCAGTTGAAATTCGACGCGGTAAAAGAGTGTCAATCACGGCGGACGCTGTGGCATATAGTGATGGTGAACGAATTGGGCCTTTGCCAGTATCTGCTGAGGTTGCCCCACAGGCTCTCTACACCTGGCCGTTTTAACAATGGTTGAACTTCGAACGGGTAAGTATCCGCTCACGCGAGAATTCTCAGATCGATACGAATTCCCATTTGATGATTTTCAAATTGAAGGCTGCCGCGCTGTAGAAACTGGGCATGGCGTCCTAGTGGCCGCACCTACTGGGGCTGGTAAAACAATCATTGGAGAATTTGCAACATTTCTCGCTCTCAAACGAGGCGTGAAATGTTTCTACACAACACCGATAAAGGCATTAAGTAATCAAAAATTTCAAGAGCTCACAGCTGTCTATGGCGAAGAGAAAGTAGGACTACTAACAGGCGATACATCAATCAATAGCGAGGCACAGATCGTCGTCATGACTACCGAAGTTCTGCGCAATATGATTTACGCGCAATCGCAGACACTCACCAATCTTGAATTCGTGGTGATGGATGAAGTGCATTACTTAGCTGATCGATTCCGCGGAGCAGTCTGGGAAGAAATTTTGATTCACCTCCCAGATCGAATTCAAGTCATTTCTCTCTCAGCAACAGTTTCTAACGCGGAGGAGTTCGGCGAGTGGCTCAACGATGTTCGCGGAGATACTCATGTCGTACTCTCTGAAGTTCGACCGGTTCCTCTGTATCAACATGTACTTATGGGGAATAGATTGCTCGATCTCTTCACTGAATCCGGTCGCATTAATCCAGAAGTACTGCGACTAGAAAAAGAATCGGTTCGCCGAATCCGTACTCCTAAACAACGTCATTGGGGGACACCCGAGCGTTCCTCGCTTCACAGTAAACAACTTTCAAAGCCAGATATCGTAGAGAAACTAGAAGCTCAAAATTATTTACCCGCGATCTTCTTTATTTTCTCTCGCACCGGATGTGAAAGCGCAGTCCGCCAATGTCTCCAAGCGGGAATAACACTTACTCGACCACAAGAGCGTGAACGGATTCAAAAGATTATCGCAGAGAAAACAGCCGAACTTGCCTCAGAAGATTACGAAGTAGTCGGATTTCATCAATGGGTTGATGCACTGATGCGAGGCATCGCTGCACACCACGCAGGATTATTGCCGATGTTCAAAGAGACTGTTGAAATTCTTTTCCAACAAGGTCTGGTCAGAATAGTTTTCGCCACAGAGACACTTGCACTCGGAATCAATATGCCAGCCCATACAGTGGTTTTAGAGAAACTTACAAAATGGAACGGCGAAGGCCATGTTTCAATTACGCCTGGCGAATACACCCAGTTAACTGGTCGAGCCGGCAGACGCGGTATTGATATTGAAGGCCATGCTGTGGTGCTCTGGAATAACACTGTTGATTCTGGAATCGCTGCCGGATTGGCGAGTGCGCGCACATATCCTTTGAAGTCTTCATTCATCCCTTCCTACAACATGAGCGCAAACTTAGTTTCTCGCTTCGGTTTTGATAAAGCGAGAAAATCACTCGCCGCTTCTTTTGCGCAATTTCAAGCAGATCGATCAGTCGTTGGACTGGCGAAACAGATAGATAAGAATCAACGCGCCGCAGTAGATCTCATGGAATCAGCGCAATGTCACATGGGTGATTTTCAAGAGTTTATGCACTTCCGATTGGAGATAAAGGAGATCGAACGAAAGATTCGCGATCGTTCAATTCGTGGAAACCGTCAACAACGAATATTTGAAGCGGAAACTCGTATCCGCGAAATTCGGGAAGAGTCGAGGCAACATCCTTGTTATCAATGCCCTGAGCGAGAAGCTCATGCACGACTCTGTGAACGAGCAGACCGGTTGATGCGTGAGAATTCAACACTGCAGTCAAGGCTGGAAACTCGAACGTTGGTGATACCACGAATCTTTGATCGAGTGACGTCCGTGCTACAAGAACTCGACTACATTAATGGCGAAACATTGAGTGAAAAAGGTCTTCGACTTCAAAGATTTATACTGAGCGCGATCTGTTGTTGGCAGAAGTCATGACTCAAAACGCAATCAAAATCTACAACCAGCCGATCTCGTCGCAGTTCTTTCGGTATTTGTTTCGATAATCGAGGGGAACCAAAAATTGCTCCGCGAATTCCGCGATCCATTGCTCCCACTTTGGAACACATTGTGAGAATTTGGTCTGATCTCTCACTTATTGAAGAGAAGCATGGTGTGACTCCGCAAAAGGAACCTGCTTTTGATTTTGTATGGCAGGCACAACGCTGGGCAAACGGGCATTCCTTAGCATCTCTCTTAAGAGATTCGGATCTCTCCGTAGGCGATTTTGTTCGAGCAATCAGACAAATCATTGATCTGTTAGGTCAGCTTCAAGATGCAGATCCAACTTTGGCTATGACAATCAGAGATGCGCTCAAGCGAATTGATCGTGGCATCATCACGTACTCTGGGGCGTTGTTATGACACTCATGCTTCTCGATAGCGCATCGCTCTGGTATCGCGCGTACTACGGAATGCCAGACACTCTGCTCTCACCTTCAGGGGAGCCGATCAATGCAATTAAAGGTTTCCTCGATATGAGCGCGCGGTTAATGCAACGGTATCAACCTACGAGATTTGTAGCCTGTCTCGATGGTGATTGGCGTCCATCATGGCGAGTGGAACTTTTTCCTGAATATAAAGCCAATCGCGTTGACGATGACGGCGATGAAGAAGAGCCGGATCTCTTAACGCCACAAATTCCGCTGCTCCTCGAAGTTCTCGACATATTCAACATTCCAATTGTCGGCGTTGATGATTATGAAGCAGATGATGTCATCGCAACGTACTCTCATCGAGAGAAAGGGGCCACTCGAATCGTCACCGGAGATCGCGATCTTTTTCAACTCGTTGATGATGCGCGTGATGTGAAAGTTGCCTATTTAGCAAAAGGTATTAGCGCTCACGATCTTGTGGATCGGAAATTCATCGAAGAGAAATATGGAATTCCAGGGGATCGATATGCGCTCTTTGCCATGATTCGTGGCGATGCCTCTGATGGTCTACCCGGAATCCGCGGAATCGGCGAGAAAGGTGCGGCAACGATTGCCCAACACTTCAGCACGCTCGATGAAGCAATGCAGGCTGCGGCAAATAACGATGATCGATTACCGAATAACGTTCGAAAAAAATTACTCGAAGGACGAGAGTACGCATTAATCGCTCCTAAGTTGGTTCATTGTGCACTCGATGTGCCACTACCTGAGATTGATCTCTCACTTCCACAACAGTTACCCACAAGCAAAGAGATCAATCGATTGAAGTCAGAACATGGTTTAGGTAGCAGTATCGATCGTTTCTATAGCGTGGTGGAAAGCCTCCAGTGATTCGCGCAATCATTGCTGGGGCGCTGTTATTTGCATCGACGATTTCAACGCGATTATGGCCATTAAGTTGGCTAGCCGCATATCTCGTTTTTCAAACGTTATTGAATCAAAATTTTTACGACACGAATACGACGACTTGGCATCTCGCAAATTATCTACTTCGGCCTCCTCTTACATTGGACCTCAATCTACGTTGGTTCACTTCCTTGGTTAACGCTTACTCTTTTAGAGAGCGTCTTACTTGCGGTAGTTGGTGTATTTAGTTTTAAACGAAGTACCGAATCAGCTCTGCTCTTTGCTCTCCTCTGGAGTTCTGCTGATTTTGTAAGGATGAAGTTTCCGTTTGGCGGTTTCGGTTGGGGGAGGATTGGCTTCTTTCACATTGATTCACCATTAAGACCCTTGTTAGCTATTGGCGGCGTAACGCTTATAACGTTCATGGTGGTCTTTGCTTCAAGTCTTGCCAATGTGCGTACGACAAGTGCCAAAACATCTCTATTAGTTGTTTTCACTATTGTATTCGCAAGCTATATCTATCAATACTCTTTCGATAAACAGAATAAGAATAGCCATTCCATTAAAGTCGCTGCCGTGCAAGGTGGCGTGAATCTAGGACTTGATTTCAATAGAACCCCTGAAGAAGTGTTCTCTCTTCATCTCAACGAGACTCAGAAGAACTTGCAGTCTCTTTCACACAGCGCTTTTGTTTTATGGCCAGAAAATTCGGTAGACGTCGATCCCTTTGTTCATG
>RFMS01000045.1 GCA_009927575.1 Actinomycetota bacterium | reverse complement strand
CAATTTCTCGAAGTTGGCATTGAGGATGCTCGGAAAGATGCGGATTGTCCTCATGCGCTCAGTCTACTTACCCTTATCGTCATAGCCTGATTTCTCAACTAATCATTTCTCTTGAGTAGGGCCAAATACATGGAATCAGTCTGATGTTTATGAGTCCATAACTGCATCGTGCCATCGTCTAATACCGCATCCTTAAAACGCGCGTCGAGACTTTCTGCCGTAATCGGCACAATTGAAAAATTCGGATTACGTTTAAGGAAAGAACGAATTTGCGATTTGGTTTCATGGAGATGTGGCGAGCACGTCACGTAGGCAATCAATCCACCAGGATTGAGATAGTTGACTGAAGCTTGTAGAAGTTCACTCTGAAGTATCGCAAGATTTTTAACATCGTTAAGTGATCTACGCCAGCGTAGTTCAGGGCGCCGACGCAAAGCGCCGATTCCGGAACATGGCGCATCGATTAAAATTCGATCGAATGATCCAAGTGAGAGCGTTCGGCCATCACCGCAATTCACTTCTCCGAATGACATTACTTGCTTGACTAACTCAGATCGTGGTTGGGAAATTTCATTTGCTACGAAGGTGTCAGCAGATGGGTTGAGCAGGGCGCTCAATAACGCGCTCTTTCCTCCTGGGCCAGCACAGAGATCCAACCAGCGAAACCCAGACTCGTTTCTTGTTGCCGCAAAAAGTTCTACAACTAGTTGAGAACCATAATCTTGAACTCCGGCTCTTCGATTCCGCACAGGTTCCAATTCACCAGGATTTCCGTCGTAACTTGCCGCGAAGTGTGCCCCAGGAATTGCAGTAGCGCCTAGTGAAATGAGCTCCTCAATCGTAGATTTTTTGGGCCACGCAACAAGAGTGGGTGAGACCGGTGAATTGTTGGCTGAGATTAATTCTGTAACTTCATTATCGTTCTTTAGCGCGTCCTTATAACTGGAGATAATCCATTCGGGATGTGTCTCCAACTCACTGCTTGCATCTTCATGTTGAGTGAGTGAACGAAGTACGGCATTCACAAAAGAACTAGAACTTTGGCCAGTGATCGCACGTGCCACGTCTACTGTTCCGGAAACTGCGGCATAACCAGGAGTGCGCATTTCAAAGATCTGATGAGCTCCTAACTCCAAGAGGACAAGTACTTTTGGATCAATGGAATCAAGAGCGCGGTCAGATACTTGAGCAATACGATAATCGTGGCGACCTTTTAAACGAAGGGTTCCGTAAACCAATTCAGTAACAAACGCCTTATCTCGAGAATCTAGTGAACTTTTATTAAGTACTTTCGGTAAAACAATATTGCTATAAGCACCATTGAGAAGAACATCAATGAGAACTTCCGCCGCCACTCGTCGTGGGTCTATTGGCACCGTTCACCATCACTAAATCTCATGCCTCTCGCCCAATCATCGGCGTTCATCAAACGTTTTCCAGCAGGAATTACTTGAATCAGCTTAAGCGGACCATCGGAAGAGTGAACGAAAACGCCTTCGGGAGTTACAGCGATTGTGCCTGGCGATTCGTTGTGAACTTCCCAGTGTGGGATCTCCGACGAAACAATCGTTAATCGAGTATTTCGAATTTCGGTCCACGCCATCGGATTTGGATTGAGTGCTCGAACAAGGTTATGGATAGTTTGTTTTGATTTATTCCAATCAATTCGAGCCTCAGTTTTATCAATTTTCGGAGCAAGCGAAATACCCGATTCTGGTTGGGCTATCGGAGTTCTTCCCTGAGAAATCTCCGCTAATACCTTCACGATTTCATGGCTTCCAACTTCTGCTAAATCCGAGAGAACATCACCAGATGAACTATTCGTGAGATTTGATATGTCATCTGGCGGAACATTGGACCGGTATCCATGCCTTCATCAAGTTTGAATATCGTGAGACCAATTTCTTGCTCATTGGCCATAATCGCCCGTTGGACTGGTGCTGCACCACGCCACTTTGGAAGCAATGAAAAATGGAGATTGATCCAACCATACGACGGAGTTTCCAACGCAGATTTCTTAATTAACTTGCCATAAGCAATCGCAATTGCAATATCAATCTTCTTCTCACTGAGCAATCGCGAGAGATCATCTTGGGTTTCAGGTTTAGCGAGACGGATATCAGAAGCGAAGTACGTTGCGAACTCATTGGGAGCGAGAGTACGCCCTCTCCCCGATGGCGCATCTGGAGTAGAGATAAGAAGTGCAACATCATGCTCTGTGCTGAGGCGTTCTATCGTTGGTTT
>RFMS01000086.1 GCA_009927575.1 Actinomycetota bacterium | reverse complement strand
CCGGAAGAGATTCTTAAAGTTTCCGAGACGGCCGATTTCATACACCTTGATGTGATGGACAATGTATTTGTCCCAAATTTTACTTTTGATTTCGAGCGTTCGGTAGAGATTATTGATTCAAGCGCTCTGCCGATAGATGTTCACCTCATGGTTGTTAACGCCGACCTAGCTGGACCGCAATACGCTCGAACCAATGCGCAAAGCGTTACAGTGCATTACGAAGCGTGCCAGGACGTTCATAAAACAATTTCGGCGATTAAAGACTTAGGAAAACGAGTTGGGTTAGCAGTCAAACCAGGAACTCCAATCGATGTCGTTCAGCCGTATCTTTCTGATCTCGATATGGTCCTTGTCATGACGGTAGAGCCTGGATTTGGTGGTCAAAAATTCATGTCAGAGATGATGCCAAAAGTGAGAGCGGCTAGAGAATGGCTCAATGGTGCTGGGCTGAGTGATACCTGGTTACAACTTGATGGTGGCATCTCACTCGACACAATTGAAATTGGGGCAAGAGCTGGAGCCGACACTTTCGTTGCGGGCAGTGCAGTGTATAAATCCGAAAATCCTGCGGCGATGGTCTCCGAGCTGCGAAGAAAGGCTGAGCAATGTCTCTCTTAAAATGGTTGTTTGAAGCGCAAATTACATATTGGCAGTAAATCAATAGCTTGGCGTGAATTAATTGGCGGAGTACTCGGCCTTTCAAGTGCAATTTTGGGAGCGCGGCGATTAGTAGCCGCGTGGCCAGTAGGGATCATTGGAGATGGCCTGCTCTTTACGGTTTTCTTAGGCGCAGTTTTTTCTTATGGAGACTCGACACAACATTCAAATTTCTACGGCCAAGCAAGCCGAAATCTTTTGCTTATCGTGGTCAGCATTTATGGATGGGCTCGATGGGCCGCGCATAAACGTTCTGGAGCAGGAGCGCGTCCAGCTGTTGAGCCTCGTTGGACTACGACACGCGAAAAATTGATCATCGTTCCATCAGTGATCGTTTTCTTCCTCATTTCGCAACAGATTTTTAAAGCGCTAGGCGAGAGTGGAACATGGCTATTTGTTGATACCTGGATCTTTACTGGCACAGCCCTTGCAACATTCGGTATGAGTAGAGGTTATGTTGAATTCTGGTTGGTATGGATTGCTGTCGATATTGTGGGTGTTCCGTTTGCTTTCTCGAATGGGTATTACCCAACTGGAACCCTGTATGCGATCTATCTTCCGTTTGTCATGTGGGGTTTTTGGTCATGGCTTCGCATATCCCAACGAGAAAAGGCGCTCCAAGCCGCTTAGTAGATACTCTAAAATTCTCAGATGAAAACATTTGAGAGTTTATGGGTCGAATTGCAAGAGAAGGCAAGAAACCGTCCCACTAACTCCGGGACGGTTTCTTCTTTAGATGCCGGTATTCATGAATAGGAAAAAAAGTGCTTGAAGAAGCTGGCGAAGTATGGCTAGCTGCTGAACATGAAGATAACGATGCGCTGGCACTGGAAATTAGTCAGCTGTTATATCGAATACAAGTTTTGATGATTGCCCGCGGTATTTCCATGAATGACGTAAATGAGAAACTATAAATGACACTCAAAATTGCGCTACCTAATAAAGGTTCCTTGTCGGATGCTGCAACATCGATTCTCAAAGAAGCTGGATATCGTCAACGAACTGATTCGCGGGATTTGGTGTTTTACGATCCAAGTGCAGATGTTGAATTTTATTATCTTCGTCCACGGGATATCGCTGTTTATGTCGGATCAGGAGAGCTAGAGATCGGAATTACGGGCAGGGATCTTTTGATTGATTCAGGCGCCGAAGCGGAGGAAATATTAGGACTTGATTTTGGTAAGAGCCGTTTTAGGTTTGCTGCACGAAATGAACTTCAATTATCAGATCTATCCGGTAAAAGAATCGCTACTGCGTATCCAGGTTTAGTTTCACATTATCTTGCGCAAAAGGGATTAAAAGCTCTGGTTGTAAAACTAGATGGCGCTGTTGAGAGTTCGATTCAACTTGGCGTTGCGGACGTCATCGCTGATGTTGTCTCAACGGGCGGCACACTGAAACAAGCAGGCTTGGTCGTATTCGGCGATCCGATTTTGGAGAGTGAAGCGATTGTTATTAAACGAAAAGGCGCTCAACTTCGAGATGATGTTGCAACTCTCATTCGCCGGTTACAAGGTGTCGTTATCGCTCGCCAATATGTATTGGTTGATTACGATGTGGAAGAGAAGAATCTCGAGGCTGCCTGCAAAGTAACACCAGGCTTGGAATCACCCACCATTTCACCGCTTCAGAAGAGCGGATGGGTTGCGGTCCGAGCGATGGTAACGCGTTCGAGCATTCATCACGTGATGGATGATCTGTATGGAGTGGGTGCACGAGGAATTCTAGTAACGGATATCCACGCATCTCGTTTGTAATATCACAACAGAGCTTGTGTCACTTGCTCTCTAGTAATACCCAAGAGATAGAGCACGCTATCTAAATAGGGATTAGTAATAGATGAATCTGCACTCTCACGTAAGACAGGTTTTGCATTGAATGCGATCCCTAATCCTGCTAAATCAATCATGTCGAGATCATTTGCGCCATCGCCCACGGCCACAGTTTGGGTGATATCTACTCCTTCTTGCTTGGCGAAATCTCGAAGCGCCTGCGCTTTTCGTTTGCGATTGATAATCTCACCAAGAACATTTCCAGTAAGTTTGCCTTGGTTAATCTCTAATTTATTTGCAAGCACGAAATCCAAATTCAAATCATCTGCAAGCGGCGCAATCACATCAATAAATCCACCTGAAACAATTCCTACTTTATGTCCTAAATGATGCAGAGTTCGCACCAATGTTTTAGCGCCAGGGGAGAGTGAAATCTCAGAGCGAACGTCTGCAATGACTGACTCCGGTAAACCTTTAAGTAACGAAACTCGTGCCCGAAGAGCCTGATCAAAATCCAATTCGCCACGCATCGCTTGGTCTGTGATGCGAGAGACTTCGGCTTGGTGAGGTGTTCGCTTCGCTAAAAGATCGATAACCTC